>MTOL01000464.1 GCA_002011685.1 Deferribacteres bacterium JdFR-76 | reverse complement strand
CACCGCCACAATAACCATGGACGCTTCCCGCACCGCCCGAATGTTGTCAGAATGTACGGTGCACCCGAGCCGCCGCAGCGGCTCCAACGTTCCTACCTGCCGCCGCGTCACAATGACATCCCCGGCTGAAATGTCTCCCGACTGTACGAATCCGCGTGCCATGGCGCTTCCAATGTTCCCGCCACCAAGGATGGCAATTTTCCCTAACGTGCCAGCATCCGTCCCTTTTCGTGACCGCTCCACGGTTCACCCTCCTTATTTTGGACCATCCCTATTCGTATCACCTCCAGTATCGTCAACCGACTTGCCAAAACCCGGTATTCTCTTCCTCCTTGGTTTTTTCCTACCGTAAACACCAGAAATACTTTGTCCCAGATCCCACCGCTCAAGAAATAGGCAGTTGCAGTGAACCGTGCAGCAATACACGGATCGGTTCTGATTGCAGGGTATCAATACTCAGCGGTTGGTTTGAACCGGAACAAAGAAGGTCGAAAACTTATGGCGTCGATTCCGGTATACCGGATGTATGTATGGTTAGCTTCCCGCCCGTGGCGGGAATGTGGTAGGCTTATGCGGCGTCATTTCAGGAAATAACAGAATCATTTCATGCAACCCGTTCCCATCAAACCGTTTTCCGCAAAAAAATTTCACCTAAAAATAAAAGAAAAATGCCGGATGTCAAGCGATTTTTTCGCTCATCCGTTTTTTGGTAATTTAATCCGGTTGAATACCCCCCGGCGAACCGGTCTTCGCTTCCTCCGGCTTTCCGATGCCATCCTGAAGAGGTGACATTCAAATCGTTCCCCTGGCACCGGCGCCTGATGAAAACTGCTGGGTCCCAGCTAGCCGGCCACCAAAACGTCAACCCGGAGCGCTTTCCGTTTGCGCCGGTCAGGAAAACATCCGACGGTCCGGACCCGAATATTTATCCCGAGCGCAATACCTGCCTTTACGCCGCCCGGAGCCAGTTGCGGATGGGTTCCGTTGATTTCACCCGATGCATCCCCGCTTCCGCGAATCTCTGAAAGGCGGCATCGGCCTCTTTCGAATAATCCAGCACCCCCGGAACCACCACCGGCGAAGTACAGTCCTCCAGCAGGTAAACCTTTCCTGCCAGAGAAGGATCTTCTTTCTGGATCCAGGTCAGCAGATCCGAAACGGACCACGCCACACAGTGGCTTTTGGCCTGCCCGGCAATCAGCACGGCATCAAATTCCATGAGATGCCGAAACAGGGCTTCATTTTTGGGCACCAGTGGACGTCCTCCGGCATCTTCCTGCACTTCTGGGCCGAAAACCGAATAGAACTCCGTTAGAGGGTGATTCCCCTTCACATGATACACCGGCTGGCTGTATCGGCATACGGAGTGAAAGAAAACGGCTTCTTCCACAGCGGCCACAATGGCATGGCCCACGCCCCCCAGCATGGCATGATATGGCCAGATAGTCAGTTCGTACTTCCCCCCTTCCTTCAGGCGGCGCATATAGTGAAGCAGATGTTTCTGTCCATCTTCGGGACGGATGCCAAGGCTTTTGGCCACATGCGCGTTAAAACGCCACTTTCCCGATTCCACATCCTCAACGGTAACCAAGGTGTAGGGCTCCGGGTGTTCACCGTGGGCATTTACCAGAAATAGCGGGTGAAAGATCTGCAGCGGATAGTGCGTATCCATAGTCAGATGAATTTCAGTGAGATACCCCAGATTGCGGTAAATAAATTCACAAAGGCGGCGGTTATCATCCACAGCTCCGGTTCCCGATTTACCGCCGACAAATAGCTCAAAATCTGGTAAGCAAAACGTATTCTGGACATCAACACAGAAAAGCGCAATCCGAAAACTATCTTCCGCTGCCGGTGTAATTTTCTGCTCCTTCCGCCATGCATGAGCCGCCTGTGCCAGAGATTGATAAGGGACCCTGTATACCTGTCCTACCTTTTCCGGGTCATAATGGGACGGAAGCGGCCATTCACGCTCAAACATCCTTTCACCTCCCCGCTACTTTTCCTAGTCACATTTGCATTTNTTTGCTCCGAAAACAGGGCTCATCCCGTATTCCAATACAATGGGTCGCATTCTGCACCGGAAATTTTCTTCCCTCACTCTCCCTTGCACCAGGATCACTCCCTTTCCGAAACAGTCACATTCTTTGACCGGTATTTCCGCAATTCAGGGTTTTAAAAAACCGTGTGTTCCGCAACGCACATCGTAACACACATCGGGGTTTGGTGGGAAAGAAACGCGGAACATCCAGAGGAAGTTCCGGGAATATTTTCTTATTATCCATTATCATTCTGCATCTGAGAAAATCGGCATGGAGAACAATCAGCGGCTGATTATTTATGCTCACACCTTCCTGCATACAGCCTGCTGTCTGCAAACCGGCGATTTTCCAGGAAAAGATTCTTACTGTTATCCGACCTTCCACGGCAAAAATTTTGCAATTCTCCAGAATGGCTTTATCGGCGGCCGTGGGGAAGCTTTCTGGCTGGCCGCCCAGCTCAAAACAAATGAGATCCGAACCAGCATCTTCCACCGGATGCCGGTGGACAAATGCTCGCGGGACTTNACGGGTTCCCTCNGCCGCTTGCAGCGCACATCCCACAATTCCGGCAGTCTCATGCGGATGCAGTGACACTCAACGGTTCGCTCAAAAGTACGATCGTTTAAAAACCCGGCAATTGCGGTTTGCCGTCTATCCCTGCTTCCGGGACGCCTCCTTTTCACGTCGCGGGACGCCCGCCCCCACCGGTCTGCGGGGATTCGGGAACCGACCGCTCCGATTTTCGCGAAAGGTGGAGGAACAGGAAGACAAGTCCCATTACTATCAGCACACTGGGCCAGAGGATCTCAAGTTGCTTGTAAAAAATAAACAGGAGCAGAGCCAGTCCCGACAGCACCCCTCCCCAGACTAGGTGCGGCCGGTTGCGTTCGCCCGCAGCATATGTAACCAGAAATCCGATGCCGGGCGCCAGAACAAAAATGGGCCAGAGATAAACCATGTTTTCCCAGGTGGTAAAGGTACAAAAGAAAAACACGAGCCCGGTCAAAACCAGAATGACCGCAGGCATCAGAAAAGCCCGCTGGCCACCGCTGCCAAACGAAAAGCTCAGAAAGAGCACACCCACAACAACCGGAAACACTGGCCATAGTTTACTGAGCGCAACAGGATTCATCCCCAGATTGATAAGGAGCAAAACAACGCCCAGCAACAGTAAGGCCACTGCAATTACCAGATTTAAACGCCCCATGACAGACCTCCAGTTTGGGATGCTGCGCCCTCATAACAGGGCCCGCAGCGCATTCAAAAACCGGTCAATTTCTTCCACCGTATTGTAGTGAACTAGACTGGCCCGAAGAATTCCCGTCCGGCCAAAGCCTAGAAAATCCACAATCCGCCGGGCGTAAAAATCGCCGTGACCGACGGCAATTTTTTGCTCGACCAGGGCACGAGCAATCTCATCCGGATGCCGTTCTTGAACAGAGAACCCGACGACCGGCACACGCTTTCTTTCCGGGTCCGGTCGGTCTGGACCGTGCAGTAAAATCTGCGGCAGTTCGCGGAGTCCTTCCAGAAGCCTTTCAGCCAGACCATGTTCATGTTGGTTAATCTGCTCCATGACCCGGTACAGTTTCTGTGAAAGCGGCCAGTTTGAATCACCCAGCGAATGGTGCTCGAAAATTTGCAGCAGGTAATCCCGCACACCCAGCAGAGCGGCCGCTCCCTCCAGATTCGGGGTTCCCAGTTCGAATTTCAGCGGAATCTGATTTCCCAGAAAAAGATGATTAAGTGTAGGCATCCTCAACCAGATGTCTTCCTTGCCGTATATTGCGGCCATATGCGGCCCGAATGTTTTATAGGTAGAGAACACAAAAAAATCCACATCCCAAGCCTGCACGTTAACGGGCCGGTGCGGCATGGAAGCTACACCATCCACGTACACCATGGCTTCTGCCTCATGTGCCAGACGCGCAATTTCCGCCACCGGGTTTTCGTATCCCAGCACGTTGGAAATGTGCGGAAACGCCACGAGTACGGTCCGTTCAGTCAGCAGCCGCTCCAGCTCCTCCAGCTCCAGCCGGAAAGTTTCCCGGTTGACCGGCCAAAACTTCACTTTTAGGCCGAATTCTTCCAGGTAGAGCCAGGGCGTGATATTTGCTTCATGATCGCTCACAGTCACGATAATTTCGTCTCCCTCTCTCCAGAGCCGGACCAGGGCCTGGGCCATTAGCCGGTTTAGTGTGGTTGCAGAGGGTCCGAAAGCGATCTGCCGGGCAGCAGGCGCGTGAATCCATTCTGCCACAAATTGGCGTGCCTGTTCCAGCGTCTCCGTGGCTCTTTCCGAGTGCGGGTAACGGTAATGCGGCTGCACATTGGCCGTCCGGAAAAACTCTTCCACACGCCGCACCACCTGCACCGGTACCTGGGTTCCCCCGGCGTTTTCGAAAAGAATCCAGTCCGATTCAAGAGCCGGAAACTGCCGCCGAATAAATTCCAGATCCATTTTCTCCTCCGTTTCTCTCGAGTTGGTCGTTCCAAAATTAGAGATTTCACCTCACAAATACAAGGGAAAATCAGACCCGGGTCGGTCNCTGTCCTCGGTTCCCAAAGAAATACGCGCTTTCCTGGAAAATCAGGCCAGGCCAAGATTCTGGGATTCCCGGTCCCTTCCCGGCTGAGGCAAAGGCACCTCCATTGCAAAAAGCCCGTTACCATCCTTCACATAATCCGGTCGTTACGCCAGTTCCGCATCACAGCAAAAGCCCCCTCACCGGTGGTCCCGCCTCCGGTTATTTGTTCCTTCACTGGCAGGTACAGATTTTCGGGGATGCCGCTGCCACCGGCCAATTGGCTGCAAACATGTTCCCGGAAGTTTTTTGGTCCACAAATCCCGCCGAATGGCACAAAGA
>MTOL01000463.1 GCA_002011685.1 Deferribacteres bacterium JdFR-76 | reverse complement strand
GGCATCATCATGGCTTTTCCGGTTGTTTTTTACCAGATGTGGAAATTCATTTCACCCGGGCTTCTTCCGAAGGAAAAGAGGATTGTGGCACCGGTAGTAGGATTTTCCTTTTTCAGTTTTCTACTGGGTGTAGGGTTTGCTTATTTTATAATGATTCCCTTCATTTTGCCGTTCCTGTACGGTCTTGCAACCGAAAACATCGAGCCCACCATCAATATTTCGGAATACATCGGATTTGTTTTGCGGATCATTCTGGTAACCGGACTGGTGTTTGAGCTGCCGCTGGTCTCCTTTTTCCTCACACAAATTGGGGTGCTCAAACCGCAGATTATGCGCAGGTACCGCCGGTATGCCGTGGTCACCATTTTTGTGCTGGCGGCCATTCTGACCCCACCTGATCCGGGAAGCCAGCTCCTGCTGGCCGGTCCGCTGCTGGTTCTGTACGAAATCAGCATCTGGGTATCGCACCTGGTTTATCGGCGGAAAAAACGCCGGCAGGCCGAACAGATGAGCAAAGAGGAAGCATCGGATTAACAGGTTGGGAAAAGATCAGGAGGGAGGTATGTCCATTAAATCGGACCGCTGGATAAAAAAGATGGCGCTTGAGATGGGGATGATCGAGCCCTTCGAGGAAGGACAGGTGCGGGAAGGGGTGATTTCATACGGAGTCTCCTCGTATGGATACGATTTGCGGGTGGCAGACGAATTCAAAATTTTCACGAATATCAATAGCACCATTGTGGATCCGAAGAACTTTGACCCGCATTCGCTGGTGGATTTCAAGGGCGATGTGTGCATCATTCCGCCCAATTCTTTTGCTCTTGGGCGTTCGGTGGAGTATTTCCGGATACCGGAGAACGTGATGACCATCTGTGTGGGGAAGTCAACCTACGCCCGCTGCGGGATCATAACCAACGTTACGCCACTGGAGCCGGGCTGGGAGGGCTATGTGACGCTGGAAATTTCCAATACAACACCGCTCCCGGCAAAAATTTATGCCAACGAAGGCATTGCCCAGGTGCTCTTCTTCGAAAGCGACGAGCCCTGTGAGGTAAGCTACCGCGCCAAGCGGGGCAAGTATCAGGCTCAAAAAGGGGTAACGCTGCCCAAGGTGTGATGATGGAACCCGGTTTACAGCAGGCGTTTTCTTCTTCGCCCGACGGATGGGCCGATCTTCATGTCCACACCAATGTATCAGATGGGGTGGACGGACCGGAATTCATCATTCAGAAGGCAGCGCGGCTACGGCTGCAGGCGGTTGCGATTACAGATCACGACGCTGTCGGGGGCATTCAGCCGGCCCAGCAAAAAGGTAAAGAGCTGGGGATCGAAATTATTCCAGGGATCGAACTGAGTACGTTCGATGGCCAGTACGATATTCATATTCTCGGGTATTTTATCGATGCCTCGGACGAAGGGATCCGAAACTACGTCCTTTTTTTGCAGGATGAGCGGAGGCGCCGGGCCGAAAAGATCGTCCAGAAACTGCACGAGATGGGGGTTCGGCTGCGCATGGAACTGGTATGGGAGAAGGCGGGCCGGGGGTCTATTGGGCGGCCGCATATCGCCGAGGCTCTGATGGAAGAAGGGTACGTCCTCTCGTACGATGAAGCCTTCTACCGCTATCTTGCAGAGGGGAAACCGGCATACGTACCCAAATACAAGATATCGCCACGGGAAGGGATTGAGCTCATCCACCGGGCGGGGGGGCTGGCCTTCATTGCTCATCCTGGCATGGGGCTAAACCTGGATGTGCTGATCAACTACATCCGTATTGGGATTGACGGGATTGAAATTCAGCATCCCAAGCATTCTCTGCGCACCATTAACGAGCTGTACCAGCTGGCTATTAAGCAGGGATTGCTGGTGAGCGGAGGTTCCGACAGCCACGGTGAACGCAACGGCGAAGACACCATGGGGCTATTCAATGTACCCTATCAGTTTGTCAAAGAAATGAAGAAAACGCTGGCCCTAATGCGAAAGGATAGCTGAAATGGGTTTCCGTATTTCCCGGTATGTGGTAGGACCGTTTGCAACAAATTGCTACTTTGTCTGGGACGAAGGGGAGCGCAAGGTGGCCATTGTAGATCCTGGCGGCGATGCGGATCTGCTCCTGGCCGAACTGGACGCCATGAAACTGGAGCCGGCTGCCATACTGCTCACCCACGGACATATTGATCACCTGATGGCGGTTCCGGAACTGAAGGGCCGATTTGGTGTGCAGGTCTTTGCCCACGCCGAGGAACGGCCCATTCTGGAATCCGCACCCATGCAGGCTGAAATGTTCCAGCTTCCTTACCGGGAGGTGCCACAGGTGGATGAATGGCTCCAGGACGGAAGCGAGGTCCGTCTAAACTCGCTGACATTTCGTGTGATTCACACGCCTGGTCATTCGCCTGGGGGATGTTGCTTCCAGCTGGACCGGGTCATTTTTGTGGGCGATACTCTGTTTGAAGCATCCATTGGCCGGACCGATTTGCCAGGGGGGGACCACGAACAGCTGCTCCGGTCCATCCGCGAACGGCTTTTCGTACTGGACGACGATGTGGAGGTATATCCGGGGCACGGCGAGAAAACGACCATCGGAAAGGAGAAACGGTTTAATCCATTTCTGTGAGGTGAAGTATGAAGGACTTTTTATCCATGATTCTTGACCGGAAAGGTCGGGAGAATGAAATACATCATCCTGTTACTCTCGACGATGTGAAGAAAAATCCTATTGTGGAAAGCTATCTGGCTGCCACGGACCGTCATATGTCGTATCTCGGCTATATTGAACACGGGAAGCGGCACGCCAGCCTGGTGTCATCCATTTCGTACAACATCCTGCGACGGCTGGGCCGGTCTGAACGTGAGGCAGAACTGGCTGGAATCGCCGGCTACCTGCATGATCTGGGCAGCCTGATCAACCGGCATGATCACGCAAAGGCCGGGGCCCTGCTGGCCAACCAGATTCTTCTGGGAATGGGGATGAACCCGCGCGAGGTGGCCGAAATTGTGGCTGCCATCGGTAACCATGATGAAAACTCCTTTGAACCAGTGAGCGGTATCACCGCCGCGCTGGTTCTGGCGGACAAATCCGATGTCCACCGTTCCCGCGTACGGAGCAACGAAACCGACAAATTTTCTATTTACGACCGCGTCAATTATGCCGTTGAAAATTCCTTCTTGCGGGTGGATTCCGATCAGCGGGAAATTTTGCTGGAGCTGACGATCGATACGGAGATCTCCCAGATCATGGAATATTTCCAGATATTCATGGACCGGATGATCGCTTCGGAGAAAGCGGCCAATTTCCTGAATTGCAAATTTGGTCTGGAAATTAACGGACAGCGTATGAAATAGGAGGAAAGGTGACCGCATTTCGCCCGAAAATTATCAATTTTCTGGAAAGGGACAAAGTCGAAGCACTCCGCCAGGTGGTACAGACGAATCGGCGTTTTGTGATCACCACCCACGTGAATCCGGATGGTGATGCGCTGGGATGCGAACTGGGCCTTTTTCATGCCTTGCGGCAGCTTGGAAAGGAAGTGGCCATTTTGAATCACAGTGCCGTTCCCGATATGTACGCTTTTATGAATCGGGAAGGCTATATCCAGAAGTTTGAACCGGAACAGCACACGGCGCTGCTGAAACAGGCAGATGTGGTGATTCTGGTGGATATTGGCGAATGGGAACGGTTACGAACCGTGGGGGAGGCCCTGAAAGAACTTAAACGATTTACCGTGTGCATCGATCACCATCCGCCCAATGGCCGGGCTGCCGATCTGGAGATCATCCACACCCAGGCTTCTTCCACGGGCGAAATTGTGTTCCTGCTGCTTCAGGAGCTGGGAATAAAGTTCGACCTGCCCATCGCGACAGCTCTCTACACGGCCATCATGACGGACACGGGTTCGTTTCATTTTACCAATACCACAGTGAACAGCCATTATATGGCCGGGGTGCTGATCGAACTGGGAGTGGATTATTTGGGCATCTACCGCCAGGTGTACGAGAACGAAAAGCTGGGGAAGATCCGTCTGCTGGCCGAACTGCTTTCCCGCCTTGAGTTTGCCTGCGATGGCCGCGTAGCCTGGTACGTGGTAACCCGTGAAATGCTGGAACGTTACGGATTGAAGCCGGGAGATACGGAAGGGTTGGCCGATTTTCCGCGCCGCATTCAGGGGGTGGAGATCAGTGTGCTGTTTCAGGAGCTGAAAGATCGGCTGACAAAGGTGAGCCTCCGATCTACGGGCAATATCCCAATCAACGGGCTGGCTCAGAAATTTGGCGGAGGGGGGCATCCCTATGCTTCCGGTGCGGTGCTGGAAAAACCGCTGGATGAGGTTGTGGAAGAATTTCGCCGGAGCATCGAGGAATTTTACCGGAAAAATAAAAAGCTCCTGCCGGTTGGGTAGGTGATTTTTTGAGGTATTTTATCGGCATTTCGGGCTGATGATGCTTCGGGCCGAAATGAATTTCGAGGTAACTGTTTTGGGGGCTTTTTGGTGCAGCGGTATGGTGATTGGGGTATTTTGTCGGCCGGAGTCTATTCCGGTCTGATGATTTTTTAGGGGGCGAGGTAAATTTTGGCGCAACAGCTGGCCACCCGGTTCCCTGAAGCGGTGAATTTATGTAATTTAAATGATATCAATTAGTTATCAATTGTTAAATTGTTTTAACAAGCCCAAATCCGCTTGACAATATTGGCAAAAAGGCCTAAGTTTTTATACCGTTTTCGGGAGGGTGCCAGAGAGGGTTTTTCATGAACGGCCAACCTGCAAATTTTATCAATATTTTTCTGGAGAAGAGCGATCTCTACGCCCGGCGTGACGAAACGCTGCACGAACTTCTGGAGCTTTTGAGAAACGAAACCGGGGCCTGCGCCTGCAGCCTCCGTTTTCTCCAAGATGATATGCTTCTGGCGGG
>MTOL01000289.1 GCA_002011685.1 Deferribacteres bacterium JdFR-76 | reverse complement strand
CCAGCTGCGGCTCAGCCATAAAAAATTTGCCAAAATCGTTCTTCCACCAGTCAAAATAGCCGAGAAACTGCCAGGTATGCCCGAGAAAATGCCATTCTTTAAACCAGACGCCCGTCAGCTGCCAGCCGGGCTTCTGTCCTTCTTCCTTCCGGAAAAGAAATTCCAGATGGGCATCCATCCACCGTCCAGCCACCTGATTAACGCTGAACCCCACCAGGTACGCGTAGGGAATAAATTCAGCATCAGAGTCGTTATACTGGATCGTGAAATCCCATTTCTGCAAAAAAGGAGAGGAAAACCACCTTGCCAGCGAAAAATAACGGTTCAGTTCAAAATAAATAAGCTGAGCTCCCAGCTGCCATTCCTTTGTTCCAGTTCCGTTCCGGCTACTTCGATGATCCACATCGATGAATCCAAACCAGGCCCCCCAGTCATCCAGGGCCAGCCCCTCCAGTGTATTGGTGAAATAGTAACGGTTTTTTCCAAAATCGAAATGATGCTGGATGTTCAAATATTGAGGCACGGCATTTCCGGTCCAGCAAATCATCGTTACCAAAAGCGCAAAAAACACGCGCCGCATTCCTGCTTCCACCTCCCTTTTTGTTTCATGTTCAGCACTTCTAACCGATGGCTGTACGGTTATGGCTAATAATAAAAAAGCAGAGGGATGTTTGCAATTTAAATAGCGAAAGGAAAGGGAAAGAAACACCGATGAATCTTGCAAAGCATTCGATTCAAAAGAGAAATTTGGAAAATGTTTCGCGAAAAACCGCGTTCAATCGCCGGGAATTTCGCATTAAAGTGTGTTCGTTTTCCGTTTCCTGGCGGCAGGAGAGGTGTTCCCTCTCACCTTCAACACCAGTCCCTGCAACTCCGTGACCGTTACCCTATCGCCTATCCTGACGGGCTTTTCGCTTTCCGCCTCCCAGATCTCTCCAGCCACCTTTACCTGAACGCGATTTCCGGCTACTCGCACCACCTTGCCTGTTTTGCCGATCATCCCTTCGGCCCCCGTTGCAGGCCGTTTGCGCAGAGCCCGGTACACAACCAGCGCCAGCGAAAGATTCAGTCCGAGCAAAATAATGCCAATCACAACCATTAGGCCGTATGAAAGCTGCCAGATCCGCAGTTCTTTGACCAGGATCAACATCAGCAAATCGTCCATCACAAAAATACCAGCCAGACCCAGTACCACCAGCATGATTTTAATCAGTGTCGATTTTTTCATTGTATGGCTCCGCCTACTACTGTCGTAGCCTTCCCTATCGATGCCCGAACGTCATAGCTTCCCATGGACTTTTAGGTGCTCCCGCATTTTTTCTTCCTGACCAAACAGACGCAGGTTATCTTCGTACTTTTCTTCTAGCAGCTTCCCAAGGTATTCCAATTCACCGGGACTCATTTCCACCACACAATCATCGATGTTAACTCCGTACCGCTGACCGAATAGCGTAATGTCCAGGATAATATGGTTCAGCGCGATGGCAATGAGTGCCTTGTTTTGCGTCCAGGCTACATTTTTGGGATTTTCCAGATCGGCCTCCCCCATCAGCAACTCCCGCTGATCCACACAGAGGATGATCTTGTGATCCCAGATTTTTTCCAGGTCTTTTTCTTTCAAATTGTGGGAGAGCACCCGTCCCACCTCAAATGGCAATTCCGTGAAAGAAAAAATGACAATTTTCACACCCCGCTTCTCGGCATCGCGCAGTTCTTCCTCCAGACGGACGAATTCGCGGCGCCAGACCGAAAGGTAAATAGACTCCCGGGCACTGCGGATGAGCTCTTTTGCTTTCAAAATCAAATTCTCATACCCGCGGATATTCCACAGGTGATCCAGGTGAGATTCGGATTCCAGCTTTTTCAGGTTTTCGCTAAACTCATTCAGGGTTTCCATGTACCGCATCTCTAACAATTTAACAAGCTGTTCTGGTGGAAGGGGAATATACCGCTTCGGCTTACTATGAATGGCATTTACCAGTCCATCCTGTTCCAGCTTATTAATCACGCTATAGATGGCCGACCTGGGAACGCCGGAGTATTTGCTCAGCTCATACCGGGTAGCCGGATTGTTTTTTAATAAATAGAGGTAGGTTCGGGCTTCATAGCGCGTAAATCCCAAACGGGTCATCAAATCAACCAGGGATTCCATCATTCTTTCGTCCTTTCCCTTTAACCTTTCACACTGCCAAGTGTTAAACCAGAGATAAGCCAGCGGCTCAAAAATGTGAACAAAACAACTACTGGAATACTGACCAAAAGTGCTCCAGCAGAGTAAAGCCCCCAGGCAACCTCCATATTGGATTGAAACATTTTCAGCCCAAGGGGAAGGGTAAACAGATCTTTATCCTGAATCAAAACCGCTGCTACCAGATATTCGGACCATGCCGTCATAAAGGAGAACAGGGCACTGATGACCAGGGCTGGTGCGGCCAAAGGTAGGATAATCCGCCAAAACGCATAAAACGGTCCGGCCCCATCGATGCTGGCGGCCTCTTCAAGACTTATCGGAATTGTGTCGTAGTAGCCCTTCATCTGCCACACGGTAAACGGAAGAGCCGTTGCGGAATATGCCACAATCAGACCTGCAAACGAATCGTACAGTTTCAGGTGAATAAGCATAATGAACAGGGGCAAAAGCAGCACCGTTAGCGGAAACATCTGTGTCATTAGCAAGGAAAACAGGGCCCATTCTCTCCCCCGAAAACGATAACGGGAAAAAGCATAGCCGGCTGTGGCCGCCAGAGCCACGCCCACAATCATAACGGCTGCCGAAACCACAAGGCTGTTGACCATCCATCGCAAGAAAGGTTCCTCGGTAAGCAGGCACCGGTAGGTTGCTAGGGTTGCTCCCTCCGGAATCAAAGCCAGCGAACGGCTCAAAAGGCGGTTGCCTGGCCGGATGGAAATGGTGAATACCCGCAAAATCGGATACACCGCAAAGACCGCAAACACCAGCAACACAGCATAGGCTGATAGCCGACTCAGCAGTTCTTTCCATTGAAATCTCTGCATTTCTTCCTCAATAAACAGATTCTGCTGCACGGGTTCGGCGGATAAAGCTCCAGCTAATCATCAGCAAAATGCCGAAAATAATCATGGAAAAGGCGGCAGAATATCCAATCCGAAAATAGGTAAAACCTGCCTTATACACCCAAGAAATTAAGATATGGGTCTTGTCAGAAGGTTCCCCTCCATTGCTCACCAGCCAGACGACATTAAAATTGTTAAAAGTCCAGATAATCCCGAGCGTCACAGCAGGAACCATGACAGGCTTGAGCAAAGGCAGAGTAATATGGCGAAACCGGGCCCAGAAACCAGAACCATCGATGGCTGCTGCCTCATAAAGCTCTTTGGGGATACTCTGCAAGCCACCCAAGGCAACAACCATCATAAACGGAAAACCGAGCCAGATATTCGTAATCAGACAGGCTGCAAACGCTCCCCATTCGGTAGAGAGCCAGGGAAGTGAGAGGCCAAACAGTTTGCCAAGGATCAGGTTGACCGAGCCATACTCCGCGTTGAACATCCCTCTCCACGTGAGAGCCGTGATGTACTGGGGCACAGCCCAGGGAAGAACCAGCAAAGTGCGGAAAAATGCCCTCCCCCTCAGATTTTGATTCAATACCAGAGCCAGGAAAACGCCTATGACCACATGAAAAAAAACATTCAAAAATGTCCAGAGTGCTGTTTTAAAGAAAAAATACCAGAAAAGGCCACTCCGAAACACTGCAAGATAATTTTGCCATCCCACAAAGCTGTAATTGCGAAAATGCGTAAGACTCATATTTGTGAAGGAAATATAAATGTTATAAAGAAACGGATAAAGAATAACCGCTGCCATAACGAGAAAAGATGGCAAAATAAAAAGGACGGCCCATTTTTTCTGTCGGTTAAACATCCGTATTCTACCTGCGATTTTCGGCGATGAGTTGCTCAGCCAATGTTTGCATGCGCTCTGCGGCCTGAGCAGGCGAGAGTTCGCCCGTGAAAATTGCTTGATAAGCGGGCCGCATCGCATCCCAGATCCAGCGAAGCTCTGGCACCACGGGCATTAGGCGGCCTACCTGAAGCTGATACAACGAACTCTGAATTAGCTCGCTTTCCTGGATGAAAGGATCATGATAGGCTTCCTTTCGTGAAGGCAAGTTTCCACCAGCCCGCGCAAAAGCCAGTTCCACTTCTGGAGAAGTCAAAAATCTGAGCAGAGCCACCGTCATTTTTAATTTTTCACCCCGAACATTGCTATTCACCGAATATCCGAGCGGAGACACCATTGGCGCGGGCCAGAGCCCGGTTTCATCAATCCTGGGAATTCGGGTAATACCGATGTCGATACCGTTTTCCAGATACGTTGCCCATGACCACGGTCCATTGATAATCATTGCCGCATAACCATCTTTAAAAAGTGCATTGGCAATTTCGTAATCACATTCTTTGGGAATAATCCGGTGTGTGTGCGCCAGGTCAAAAATCAGCTGAGCAGCCTTGCGCACTGCCTCAGTATTGAGCGTAGGCCGGTACTGATCATCCATGATCCAGCCACCGTATCCGGCAATGAAGGGAACCACAAAAAATGGTTCGGTATAATTCCAGGCCAGCGCGTAATGATCAATTTTGCCATCCCNATCCGCATCGTAGGTTAGTTCTTTCCCCATTTCGATCAACTCCCGGATGGTTTGCGGAGGCGTTTTTACAAGCTTCTTATTGTAAACGAGGCAAAGATGGTTGCCTATCCGGTCTGCAATCTGGTAGAGATGCCCGAGGTACCAAGTGTTAGCGGGAACGGGCTCCCGCACGAAACGTTCGAGAAACTCCGGTTCAAACAGATCTTCCAGGGGACGAATAACCCCCAGCTCCACGAACGGTCCGATATTGTCACTGGCCCCCCAGAACAATTCCGGCCCGCTGCCGCCGAGCG
>MTOL01000290.1 GCA_002011685.1 Deferribacteres bacterium JdFR-76 | reverse complement strand
GGCGGCCTGCATCACCGTTCCGCGCCGCAGCTCCGCCCCGTACATCTTGCGGAACTGGTTCAGATACGCGTGAAAATTGGTCAGAATGATCCACTGCTGGAATTCCTCTACCGAAGAGCCGGTGTAGCGTTCCAGCATCTCCCGGGCAATTACCTGTTTATCCGGGTTCCGGTAGATGAGATTGTACTGAAAGTCATACTCAAACGGCCGCTCTTCCATCCCACACCTATTCTTTGTTGATCCATTCAGCAATCCAACCCAGCACAGTATTCCACCAGAGCCGGGCATTTTGCGGTTTGGTTACAAAATGATCCTCATCCGGGAAATAGAGAAGCTTGGACGGGACCCCCATCCGCTGAAGAGCGGTGAACATCTGCAGTCCCTGCGTGTAAGGGACCCGGAAATCTTGTTCGCCGTGAATGAGGAGCATGGGCGTTTTGAAATTCTTTGCATAACGCACCGGAGAGAAACGGTCGTACAGTTCGGGGTTTTCGTAAGGTGTTCCGCCGAACTCCCATTCCGGAAACCATAGCTCTTCTGTGGCTCCATACATCGACACCTGTTCTGCTACCCCGTCGTGCGAAACCAGACATCGGAAGCGGTCCGTATGGCCGGCAATCCAGTTAATCATAAACCCGCCGTACGATGCCCCGGCCGCAGCCACCCGAGTTGTGTCAATAAAATCGTATGTGCGGTACAGGTAGTCCAGTCCGGCCATCAGGTCTTTGTATGGCCCACCGCCCCAGTCTTTGCTCACCTGATCACAGAACCACTGCCCGTAGCCTTTTGAGCCGCGGAAGTTAACCATTGCCACAATGTACCCGGGGGACGCAAACATCTGCGAGTTCCAGCGGTAATGGAAATCGTCCGACCACATCCCCTGCGGGCCACCATGAATCAGGTACACCATCGGATACTTCTTTCCCGGTTCAAAGAAAGGCGGCTTTAGCAGGAACCCGTGCACCTTCCGGCCGTCGAAACTTTCAAACCAGAAGTCCTCCACATGATTCATCTGAAGCTGGGCAAGGCGTTCCCGGTTCACAAAGGTAAGCTGCCGTTCCTTTTTCTTTTTCAGATCAAATACAAAAATTTCATAGGGCATGGTGGAACACTGCCTGCGAAAATAGAGGGACCTCCCATCCGGACTCACCGCCAGCGATGTGTTGATATGATCGTGAATGAGTTCCTCGATCTTCCCATCGCGGATGCGAATACGGAAAACGCTGCGCCGGCCCTCGTTCCGGCTATTAAAATAAATGAAACGGCTATCTGGCGACCAGACAATTTCATCCACATCCCGGTCAAACTGTTCCGTGAGATTCCGGATGCTGCCCGTTTTGCGGTCATATAGCATCAAATCGTACTGATCAGCCTCAAACCCCGGACGGGCCATAGCATGATAAGCAATGTAGCGGCCATCCGGAGAATAAACCGGCTGGTTGTCATTGGCGCGGCTTTCAGTGATTTTTTTTCTCTCACCGCCGGCCACCGGAACAACAAAAATGTCGTTATTGGTGGAAATGGCCACAACGGGATCCTCGTTTCGCACAAAGGCAATCTCTTTGCCGTCCGGCGAAAAGGTAAAATCATGGCCACTCCCCAGGCTGATTGGCGGCGTGTCGAAATCACCCGGTGTTACATCACGGATCACGCTTCCATCTGCTGCAACAAGGTACACATGACGGCGCTTGCCTTCCAACCACCGGTTCCAGTGCCGGTACAGGAGCCGGGTGATAATCCGCGCCTTTACTTTAGATTCTTTACGCTTTCTGTCCATCCTGGCCGATTCTTCCAGCGTTTTCGCCTCCGGATATACTTCCGTTTGTACCAGAAAATATTTGCCATCTGGAGAAACAACAAAGCTCTGTACTCCGGTGGGAAGATCGGTGAGTTTTCTAGCCTCGCCGCCGCGCAGATCAAGCAGGTAGATTTGCGGCGATCCGTCCCGTGTTGACACAAAGGCGATCCGCTCCCCATCCGGCATCCACACAGGATGACCGTCATAGCCCGAATAGGTGGTCAATTGCCGCAACTCTCCGGTCCGGGTAGATACGAGGAAAATATCCGTACGGCCCCGGTTTTGCTCCATGGAATATTCAGTTAAAGAAAAGGCGATCCACTTCCCGTCCGGCGACAGGGCCAGACTNCCAATCCGCTTCATGGCCCACATATCTTCCACTGTAATCGCGCGCTTCCCTGCCCCGACGGCAACGCTTGCCGTTATAAAAACAAGCAGCAACGCTCCCGCAAAAAGACGCTGGGCTCTGCTCATTGCCTCCTCCTCTTTCGTTGCTCACGCCTATGGATAACATAAGTTTAGAGAATTCAAAGAGAAAGTCAACAGAATTTTCCCGGATCGGAGAGGAGAGATTCTCTCTGGGAGGAATGCTCTCAAAAAAATCCATATGGTTTTCTACCCGCGGAACCCATACATTTTCGCACGGGTTCGGGACCGGCTTCTTCCGCTATTCCCTCCGAAGCAAAACAGCAACCTTTTCCAAAAAAGAAGGGCCCTCCCGATTTGAGAGGGCCCTTTCTTCAAAATGCCACTCGGTCTGTGTTGCTTAGTAGCCCGGATTCTGCTCGATATTCGGATTCACGTCCACTTCCTCGAAGGGGATGGGAAGCACAAAGCGAGGATCCGGATACGGTACATAGCACACCGGAGCGGTGCAGTCGTTCCGGACCAGATCCATTTTATACCGCGTAATATCCCAGATCCCATGCCCTTCAAAGCAGAGCTCACGGCGGCGTTCATTGAGGATTTCTTCCAGCAGCGCATCGCCCGTCGCCGTCACATCGGGAGCCGTGGGCCATGCGCGCCGGCGCACGGTCATGAGATCCTCAATGGCGCCCTGATAATTGCCCAGGTGGTAGCGGGCTTCGGCACGGTTCAGATAAACCTCTGCCAGACGGATAATGGGAATATCATCCGTGTCGATCTCCGAGCCTTCAGAGGGCCATTTATCCACACGGTATTTGCCGAACTCCCCGCCCAGGTTGGGATCTTCCCGGAACATTACCCAGCGGACGTCCGTGGAATCCAGCAAGCTGAGCAGATCGTTGGAGGGCAAGTAATCGCCGTAACCGGAGGCCTTGTACATCCGGCCGAGATGGTTAGAACCCGGGTTGTCCGTCAGGGTGAAAATGACCCCGAAAATCACTTCAGAAGACAGATCCGGGAAGAACATGTTTTTGTACTCTTCCCTGGGGATCAGGTTGAACTTGCCGCTATTAATCACGGCTGTGGCCATGGCTTCCGCGTTGGCCCAGTCTTCTTTGTAAAGGTACACCCGGGAAAGAAGGGCCTGGGCCGCCTCTTTGGACATATAACCATTGTTTGGCGGATCCATGGTCATCAGCTCAATGCCCTTCTGAAAGTCGGAAATAATCTGATCATACACCTCCTTCACCGTGTTCCGGGCGGGTTTCTGGGTGATATCGGACTGAAGCACGATGGGCACGCCCGGATGGGAGGCATCGGCAGTAAAGGTGTAATGCTGGGCGAAAATGCGCACGAGATCAAAGTAGCACAGGGCCCGGAGCGCATAGGCTTCGCCCAGAATCTGCTGGTATTCTTTCCGGGCCTGCTCCGTCGGTGGATCGTAATCGGCATTGATGATTTTATTGGCCATGTTGATGGCCTCGTAGTATTCCGCCCAGAATTCCCGGTCAATCCGGTGCACCGTGCTGGTGGAGCCGTTGTATTCGGCCCACGCCTTGGCACGGTTGGCCTGGGCGTTCTGCTTCACGTCCCGGCCCATCACATCCGGAACGAGGAGGGTATAGCGGCCATAAAGATCGGAAAGCTGGAGCTGGTCGTAAATGCCCAGAATGGCCGCCTTGAAATCAGATAAGGTTTTCAGGAACTCCTCCTCAGCAACGCTTTGCTGTGGGGTCAGGTCCAGAAAATTCTTTTCGCATGAATAGGCGAAAAGAGCAACCCCAACCAACAAGATGAGGAGCCAGGTCTTTTCGATATTTCTGATGAACCGCATAGTTGCTCCTTTCATATTCTTTTGCCGTTATTATTTAAAGTCCCAGATTGATACCGATCGTGGCCGTCTTCGGAATCGGCGTGGTGGTGTTGTAAATGCCGTTGACGGCCTGTTCCGGATCAAACGGAATGTAATCGGCACCGGCCCAGGTCCAATAATTCAGGAGCTCAAGGTACACTTCAATGGACCGCATTCCTGCACGGAACGCCATCAGATCCGGAAGCTTATAGGAGATCTTGAAGGTCTTCATCCGGACCCAATCACCCTTGTACAGGTACCGCGTGCTGTTCCGGGCATTGGAGGACTTGTTACCACCCCAGACAAATTTCGGGAACAGGGCCTTGTCTCCAGGCTTTGTCCAGCGGTGCTCGAACGCATACTTCGTGGTGCTCCGCGGCGTGAAACGTCCATCGCCATGGATAACCCAGCCTGGATTGTAGTACAGATAATGGCCGAACTGATAGTTGAACTGTGCCGTTACCGTCAAACGGCCATAGCGGAAATTGAAACCGAAGCTGCCGTAAAACTTCGGCAATGCGCTCTTTCCGGTGTAGACGCGGACAGCTTCACCGATTTTGTTGGTGGTCGTCGTCCGGGTCGAATCCGTATACCACAGCGGATCGCCCGTTTCGGGATCCACACCGGCCCACTGATACAGCCAGTATTCATAGAAATCATGCCCTTTGGTTCGCTTGAAAACGCCCGAGAGAATCGGCTCAACGATTTCGGTGACCTCGTTCTTCATGGTGGTAATACCGAAGTTCACCGCCAGCCCCGGACGGTTACCGCGCATAACATCGGCTTCCACAGAAAATTCCCAGCCCTTGTTCACCATACCACCGACGTTCTCCAGCACGCTACGGAAACCGGTGGTGTAAGACAGGGGCCGGTTTAGCAGCAATGCCGAGGACTTCCGGTTGAAGTATTCAATGGTA
>MTOL01000456.1 GCA_002011685.1 Deferribacteres bacterium JdFR-76 | reverse complement strand
AGGATCTCGTCATTGCTTTCCGCAGCCGACTCCACCAGCTGTTCACGCGCCTGGTTGGCCCGGTCCTGCCAATCTGCCGGAATATCCTCCTTTGTTGCCTTACCAGAACCATCCTTTTCGTATTTCACCAGCTTCATGGAAATGAGATCAATAAACGAATTAAAATGTTCGCCTACATTTACAGGAAGATGAACCGGCACAACACTGTTTCCAAAGGTGTTGCGCAGTTGCTCAACCAGTTCATCAAATTTGGCGTTCTCATTATCCAGCCGGTTGACAAAAATGATCTTGGATACTCCGCTCTCGCCGGCAAATTCCCATACCTGTTCCGTACCCACTTCAATTCCGGACACAGCGTGAACCAGTACCACAGCCGTTTCCACCACACGCAGGGCCGCCTTAACCTCGCCCAAAAAGTCGGTATACCCGGGCGTATCCAACAGGTTAATTTTGTGACCGTGCCAGTTAAAATTCAGTAACGAAGTGGTAATGGAAATCTTGCGTTCAATTTCATCGGGATGGAAATCGGAAAGGGTGCTGCCATCATCCACACGCCCCAGGCGGTTGGTCACCCCGGTTGTGAAAGCCAGCGCTTCCGCCAGGGTGGTCTTACCAACCCCACCGTGTGAAACCAGGGCAATGTTGCGGATCTTTTCAGTGGGAATAACCTCTTTCACACCATCCTCCACTTAATTTGATTCCAGACTTTCTCCAATTTTCCGCGCGGCTGGTTTGGGATTTCAAAAACGTTAGATAAAATATGGTAAAACAAGAAGAAAAACAATCGATTTTATTTTTTTCGCCGCCGTCCGCGATAAAGTTTCCGCTTGAGAATGCGTCCGGATGAGCTGCGCGGCAACTCGTGCAGAAAAGTAATATACTTTGGGCACTTGTACAGCGCCAGGTGTTCCTGGCAGTACTCCAGCAGCTCTTTGCGGTTGATTCGCTTGCCGGGTTTGGGCACCACAAACGCTTTTACCTCTTCCCCCTGAATCGGGTCCGGAACTCCGATGACCGCCACCTCTTTCACCTTGGGATGAAGCAACAGTACGTTTTCCACCTCTTTCGGATAAACATTAAATCCACCTTTGATAATAATCTCCTTTTTTCGGTCAAGGATGTAAAGATAGCCGTCATGATCCAGTTTCCCGATGTCGCCAGTATAGAGCCACCCGTCCCGAATGGCTTCTTTGGTGGCCTCAGGCCGGTTCAAATAGCCCTTCATGACGTTAGGTCCACGGACAATAATTTCGCCTTCCTTCCCGTGAGCCACTTCTTTACCATGCTCGTCCACAATGCGGATTTCCACATCCGCCACCGGCAACCCCACAGAACCCGGTTTGCTGCGATAATCCATTGGATTAAACGAAACAACCGGTGAGGCTTCCGTAAGGCCGTATCCTTCGTAAATAGGCAGCCCAAAAGCGCGTTCGAAGTCCTGCACAACGTAATCATCCAGTTTGGCCCCACCGGAAATGCAGGTTCGCACGGAAGGCAGGCGTTTGGGCTGTTGCTGGAAATCGGCCAGCATCTTGAACATGGTAGGTACGGCCACAAAAATGGTTACGTCCCGCTCCTCGAGAGTACGAATCACTTCTTCCGGCTCGAACCTGGGCACCATCACATTCATGGCCCCGCTTAGCAAACAGGTGTTGAGCACTACCGTCTGACCAAACGAATGGTAAAAAGGCAGCACCCCCAGCACACGGTCTTCGGGAATGACCGTCCCGGCCCGGATGCACGCCAGCGCATTGGAGGCCAGATTCCAGTGGCTTAATACAGCTCCCTTCGGATGCCCTGTGGTTCCGGATGTGTAAAGGATAACAGCCGGATCATCGGGAAAAATATCTACGGGCTGGTAAGGAGCCATTTTCTTCAGCAGGGTTTCAAAAGAAAGGAACGCTTCCGGTGTTTCACCAACAACGCAAATGGGCGGAAGATCCTGCCCCTCAAAAGCAGCCAGGACCTGCTCAAGAATTTTATTCCATACTACAATTAGCCGGGCTTCGCAGTCGTCAAAGATGTAGCGCAATTCAAAACTCCGAAGCATAATGTTTGTGGGGACCACCTCGGCTCCGGCAAGGAGCCCTCCAAAATACGCAATGGCAAATTCCGGCATGTTGGGCAGAATAATGGGAATCCGGTCTCCTTTGGAGATTCCCAGCTGCTGAAGCGCTCCGGCAAAATGGCGCACCGCTTCCCAGAATTCACCAAAACGAATCTCCGTATTGCCAGCATAGAATGCGGGACGGTCCCGAAATTCCCGGCAGGCAGATTGAGCAAGGTCTGTTAAAGATTGCGGTTCAGTAAGTACAGAAAGTTTCATCGCCGTATCCCACCATTTTATTTTACAGGGTAAAAAATGATATCAATTTCCCCCGCAGAATTCAACTCATATCCGGAAAAAATCAAACAAGCCCTGATCCACGTGGAATGTCATTTTCAGCGGCAAACATCCCGGCATGGAACCCGAAGAACGGCTTCTTTCTCTTTTCTCGCCCCCTCTCCCGTTAAATGCAAATCGGCAGGCGGCACGCGGACGCATTTCCCCCGCACCTGGTTTCCGCTTACTCCGGCTGTGGCAGGACCTTGGTAAGAATAATGGTCAGGTCATCTTCCAGCTGCTTCCGGCGGACGCGGCCGTAAAAGGCCTGTAGAATGCGATCCAGAATTTCCCGCGCCTTGCGCTCGCGGTTTTCCTGCACAATCTCCACAAACGGATCCAGGTTGAGGAAGCTGCCCTCTTTATCCGAAACCTCCACCAATCCATCGGTGTAACAAAAAAGGATGTCCCCCTCTTCCAGAATGACCTCGTGCTCCTGGTAGGTCATATTCCGGAGAAACCCCAGCACGGTACCGCCTTCCACGAGCTTTAGAGTGGTCCCGTCATTCCGCACCAGAACCGGCGGAAAATGGCCAGCATTGCAATAAACAAACCGGCGGGATGTAATATCCAGCTCGCCGTAAAAAAAAGTGGCATACGTACCGGGCATCATCGACTCATGGATCAGCTCATTCAGGCGGCAAATCCGCTGGGAAACCGAAATAGGTTCGTTGGAAATGGTCTTAAAAGCAGAATAGACAGAGGCCATAATAATGGCCGCCGGTGTCCCCTTTCCAGAAACATCGCCAATGGCAATGGCCAGCTTTCCGTTTGGCAGCTTGGACAGATCGTACAGGTCGCCGCTGACGGTTTTGGATGGAATATTAATTGTGGCAAACTCGTATCCTGGCACTTCAGGTAGTTTTTTGGGAAGCAGCGCCTTCTGAATCCGGCGGGCTATGTGCAGATCGTACTCCAGTTCGCGGTTTTTCAGCACACGGTGGTGCAGGCGGGCATTTTCGATTGCAATAGCCGCGTGGCTTGCAAAGGCTTTTAGCAGGTTAAGGTCATTTTCGTCGAAGGCATTCAAACGATCGGATTCAAGATTCAAAACTCCCAGCAACTTCCCCTTCACCATCAGCGGTACACTGATCTGAGAGCGGGTTTCTTTACGGGCATCGATATAATTGGGTTCTTTGGAAACATCTGCAAAAATGCCGCCCTTCTGGGTCTTGGCAACCTGACCAATCAGCCCACGCCCCACTTTCAGGTGCGCTTTTCGAATGGCCTCGTGATCGTAACCGCGCAGAACTGCCGGTTTAAGCTGTTTGGTCTCCGGATCCAGCAAAAAAATCCCGGCGGCATCATAGGGAATAACCTGGCGCACAGAATCCACAATCCGGTTCAGCACTTCTTTGATATCAAGCGAAGAGCTGATGGTCTTGCTGATTTCCAGAAGCAGACTTTTCTCAAGCGCCTCCTTGCGCAGCTTTTCCAGGAGGCGATCGTTTTCGCTTTGCAGGCGCTGATTTTCTACCTGACAGATTTTTTCACTCATGTCCAACAGCCCGTGCTGATCCCCGCGAGCGGCCGGATTTTTCACATTTAACGAAATCCGTGTTTTTTCAGTTTCCAATTTATTTTTTGCCATTCTAACGACCCCTAATCGAGAGTACCGCCCGTTCCAGCCTGCCGCCCAGCAAATGGGCCGCCAGGCCAATAATCGTTCCCGCAGCCGCCGAAACCCAGAAAAAATACGGCAGAAGATAAAAAACTCCAGAATGCCGAACAAACAAAAGATAAGCCAGAACCAGCTGGGCCAAATTATGTGCAGCCGCTCCCATTACACTCACACCCACCAGGCTAAGTTTCAAAAAAGAACGGCGTGCTGCCTCCATTGCCGCCAGTCCGGCTACCCCCCCTCCCAGTCCCAGCACAAAAGAAGGTCCGAAAAGGCCGCCTGTAAGCAGTCCGGCCAGCACCAGCCGCGATAGCAAGACGCCCAAGGCTTCCTTCCACCCGAACCAGAAAAGCAGCAGCAGGGTAACAAACTGAGATAGCCCCACTTTTCCGCCTGGAACAGGTGCCGGCAGGAAGGTTTCCAGGGTATAGAGGATCAGGCTCACCCCGGTAAAAAGCGCCAGCCAAACAAAACGCGGAAAATCCCGCCTCATGCTCATGGAGTCGGTCATAGGTCTCATCCAACCGTTCGAAAACTTCCCGTCTGCGGGCAGCAACCCGCATTTACTGGGTCACCGCATCAATCCAGTCCGACTGCCGGTCACCTTCTATGACGATCACCACCTTGTTGGGCAGGCAAACGATTGCCCNGNNCGGAAGAGCTGGAGATTGCCCCCATTTTCACACAGATTTTGAGCGGGCAGGAAGATTCAATCACCCGCACCTGGCCCCCGTGAATCTCCAGAACCATGTTCCCCTGCGTTCCCTCAATTATCTCCCGGGAATCCTTCCTGAGGCTGAAAACGTAGCGGCGCTGATTTTCGACATACACGGCCACTTCTGTGCCGGAGTGGGTCACGGCACGCACGATCAGCCAGCTTGTCCCCCCTGAAAGCACCAGAAATCCGACAAGCAGAAGGTCAGCAAGGGAAAACGGTTT
>MTOL01000518.1 GCA_002011685.1 Deferribacteres bacterium JdFR-76 | reverse complement strand
GCTGCCACAGCGCCGCCNCNACCGCCGTTTTCCACCAGTACCGCAANGGCCACCACCGGCTGGTCAAACGGAGCAAATCCGATAAACCAGGCATGATCCTTCCCATGCGGATTTTGGGCCGTCCCCGTTTTACCTGCGACAGGAACGCCAGGGACACCAGCAGCCCTCCCGGTTCCATGATCGCCGTTCACTACTAGACGCATGCCCTCTCGCACCACATCAAAAGCCGCCTCTGGTACACCCCGAATCTCCTCCCACTTGGGGCGGAACGTAACAATTTCCCCTGTTTTCGGATTGATCGCGTGGTCCAGCAGATGAGGTACCGGTGCCCTCCCTTTGAGGGCAAGCTCGGCAACAAACTTTAACATCTGGACCGGTGTAACCAGTAAATCGCCTTGGCCGACTGCCAGATTCAGAATCAAACCTTTCGACCATTTTCCGGCGCCATAGCGCTTGTCCAGAAATGCACGATCGGGCACAATTCCCGCATTTTCCAGCGGAAGGTCGATCCCCGTTTTTCTGCCAAATCCGAATTTTCTGGCGAATTCTGACCAGTGATCCAACCCGACTTCCAGTCCGAGGCGGTAGAAATACACGTTGCAGGAACGCTCGATGGCGTGGTAGAGATCCAGTCTGCCATGTCCTTTTCCGTACCAGCAGCGGAAGATTCGCCGGCCCAGGCGGTAATATCCGGGACAGCTCACTTTCCAATCCGGTCCGGTGGTTCCCGTAGCCAAAGTGGCCAGCGCCAGCACCAGCTTGAAAGTGGATCCTGGAGGGTACAGGCTCTGGATGGAACGGTCGTAAAGCGGATCTGTGGGATCATTCAAAAGCTTCTGCCAGGCGGCACGGTCAATCGTACCTGACAGCAGAGATGGATCGTAATCCGGCTTGCTAACCATTGCCAGCAGCCCACCGTCAGCCAGGTCCATCATGAGAATGCTGCCCCGCTGGCCCTCCATCAGATCTTCAGCCAGTCTTTGCAAGTCCAGATCCAGCGTCAGGTACAGATTGAAGCCGGGAAGCGGCTCCTTGGGTGGCGGATCGGACAGGGTTCGCACCGCACGGCCCAGCGCATCCACCTCCAGATATTGCAGGCCAAACTCCCCGCGGAGTAAATCTTCATATTCCTTTTCCAGCCCGCGTTTGCCAATCACATCGCCCATCTGGTACGGTTCGCCCAACTTTCGCAGTTCCTCCGCTGTAATCTCACCCAGATACCCGAGCAGATGCGAGGCCCGAACACCGGACGGATAGCTCCGTGCCGATTCAACCCAGAAGCCTACGCCCGGAAAATCCAGGCGAAACTCCTCCAGCTGAGCCAGAATATCAAAATCCACCTCACGGGCCAGCCGCACGGGCTGAAACCAGCCGCGCCGGCGTTTTTGCACCAGGCGGCGAAGTTCCTTACCCTCGCGGTGCAGAATCTTTGCAAGGCGGTCATACAGGTCAGGATTTCGGCGCAATTCATACGGTACGGCATAAAGAGAAAAAACCGGGCGGTTGGCCACTAGGACCCTCCCCTCCCGGTCAAAGATACGACCTCGCGGCGCCCGGACAATGACCTCCCGGATTCGGTTTTTTTCCGATTGCAAACGGTACACCTGGCTATGCAAAATCTGCAGAACAAACAGCCGTACTGCTAGTACAACGGTAGCCAGCAGCACCGCGCCGGTGTACAAATTCGCGGGCCGGAAAAATCGCTCTGTCAGGCCCCTATTCAGCACGTTTCACCCTCAAATAACCGGGAAAAATTGCCTTAATTAGCAATCCCAGCATGGCGGTGTATGCAGCACCGGGAAGCGCGTACCGNAAAAAAATGAAAATCACATTGGCGCCTGTGCCCAGCGAATAGATCCAGTTGTAAAAAAAATCGTGGAATAGCGTAACAAAGAAAATCAGGCTTCCCGCGTGAAGAAAGCGCGGGCCCAAAAACCGCGATGGGATGACATGTACCAGAAATCCGGCAAAGGCTTTGCAGAAAGCGTTCAACCCGAACAGCGAGGCCCCAAACGCATCCTGAATAAGACCGACGGCAAACCCGCCTGCCGTGCCTTTGGCCCTGGAAAATTCCAAGCTGAAAGGAATCAGATATAGCAAAATAAAATCTGGCCGGATGCCATACACCGTCATGAATCCTGCAAATGCCACCTCCAGCAACACTACCAGAATGAAACCGATCGCCCATCCAAAAGGTTTCATCGAGTCACAATACCTTCCCGCTGGTCAGGACAACAAATACCTCTTCCAGGTTCTCCAGATCCACAAATGGCTTCACTTCAATCCGCTTAAACAGTTCCGTTGGCGGCGATTCGATCTTTGTGACCACTCCGATTTCCACCCCTTTCGGGTAAATTCGGCTGACTCCGGAGGTGATGACCACATCACCTACCCTCACGTCCGAAAGGATGGGAACATACTTCAACAGCAGTTTTCCGCTTTCTGTGGGCTCCAGTATACCGCGGACCCGGCTCCGCTGAATCATGGCGGCCACGCGGTAATTCAGATCATCCAGTGCCTGGACCACCGCCGTTCCGCCTGCCACCACAACCGTTTTTCCCACCAGCCCTTCGCTGGAAAGAACCGGCAAGTTCCTCCGGACCCCGTCCGCCTTCCCCACATCCAGCAAATAGGCATGCGAAAACCCCTCCACCTGGTTGGATAGAATGCGGGCCGGGATCACTTTGAATGGACTGCGTTTTTTGAATCCAAGAAGTTTTCGCAGGCGGATATTTTCCAGATAAGCTTCTTTCATCAAGCTGTTTTCGTAGGCGAAAAGGGCCAGCCGCTCCCGCAATAGCTCGTTTTCCAGTTTCAAGGCCCGGTACTGGGAAACCACGCCCATCCATTTACTGGCACTTCCAAGCACGCCCAGCACGTTGGCCCGTATCCAGAGCACCTGGCGGCTATTATTGGAAAGCATAAGGAAAGCGGAGAGGAGCAAAAGAAAAAAGAGCACAAGATAATCTCTTGTGCTATGCAGGTAACGTTCCCAACGCAACATAGGTATGCCAGAGCCCGAAGGATTAATAGTGTTTTGGCTTGTTCAGGACCTTCATGTAGAAATCCAGATTGTCCAGCACTTTACCGGTCCCGCGTACCACACAGGTCAGCGGGTCGTCGGCTACGCTCACGGGAAGGTTCGTCTCATCCCGGATGCGGAGATCCAGCCCTTTCAGCAGGGAACCGCCGCCGGAAAGAATGATGCCCCGGTCCAGGATATCGGCCGACAGTTCCGGTGGTGTGCGCTCCAGCGTCAGTTTGATGGCTTCAATGATCGAATTGATCGGTTCACTCAGGGCTTCCTGAACCTCTTTCGAATTAAGCTCAACGGTCTTGGGAATTCCGGCAACCAGATCGCGACCTTTCACTAGCATGGTTTTTTTCTCATCATAGGGCGGAGTGGATCCGATGGCGCATTTGATTTGTTCTGCCGTCTTTTCACCAATAAGGAGATTGTACTTGCGCTTCATATACTGAATGATGGCTTCATCCATTTCGTCCCCGGCAATCCGGATGGAAATGCTGGTAACAATTCCGCCCAGTGCAATGACGGCAATTTCGGTTGTGCCACCGCCGATATCCACAATCATGCTTCCCACAGGTTCCATAATAGGCAGGTCCACCCCGATAGCCGCTGCCATCGGTTCTTCGATCAGATACACTTCCCGGGCGCCGGCGTGTTCGGCCGAATCGCGAACCGCACGCTTTTCCACCTCGGTGATCCCGGAAGGAATACAGATTACCACCAGTGGCCGTAGCAAGCGGTTTCCTTGCACCCGGCGGATAAAATAGCGGATCATCTCCTCCGCCAGCTCAAAATCGGCAATTACCCCGTCCTTCAGTGGGCGCACGGTAAGGATCTCATTGGGCGTACGCCCTACCATCTCCCGGGCCTCCTGACCAAACGCAAGAATTTCCTGATCCTTCCGGGAAATAGCGACAATGGACGGTTCGTTGATCAGAATTCCTTTTTCCCTCACATACACCAGCGTGTTCGCCGTTCCCAGATCGATGGCGACATCACTGGACAGAAAATTGAACAGAGAGAATCCCATGTACCTGCCCCTACTTTTTAGTGCCTGAAATGCCGTATCCCTGTGAACACCATTGCCAGATTATGCTCATCCGCAGCCTGAATTACCTCTTCGTCGCGTACCGACCCTCCGGGCTGTACAATGGCGGTAGCTCCGGCCCGGGCGGCCGCATCTACACCATCCCGGAACGGGAAGAAAGCATCCGAGGCCAGCACAGAACCCGCCAGCGAAAGGCCGGCCTTTTCTGCCTTTCGGACAGCTAGCTCCACCGAATCCACACGCGACATTTGCCCGGCACCAATCCCCAGCGTGCGGTCATCGGCGGCAAATACAATGGCGTTGGACTTTACATGCTTCACCGCTTTCCACGCGAATTCCAGTGCCTTCCATTCCTTCTCCGTCGGCTGCCGCCGGGTTACCACCTGCAATTTTTCTCTGTCCCACACAATCCGGTCCATTTCCTGAAGAAGCACACCGTTCAAAACCCGCCGGCATGCAAAAGACTGACCCTTTTCTTTTTTCGGGACATACTGCAAAATCCTTAGGCGCTTTTTCTTTGCCAGAACTTCCAGGGCCTCCGGCGTGAACTCAGGTGCCAGCAAAATTTCCCAGAACCTTCCCTTAACCGCTTCGGCCAGTTCACCCTCAAAAGGCCGATTGACGGCAAGAATTCCGCCAAAGGCGGATACCGGATCACAGGCCAGGGCCTTTTCATAGGCTTCCAGCAGATCTTTGCCAGAACCGATCCCGCACGGATTAGTATGTTTCACAATCACAACGGTCGGTTCGTCAAAATCCCCTACAGCCTGCAGAGCCGCATCCGCATCCAGGTAATTATTGTACGAAAGCTCGATGCCCCGCAGCTGCCGGATTTCCGGCAAGCCAGCGAAGGACGCAACCCGGTAATACCCTGCCTTCTGATG
>MTOL01000063.1 GCA_002011685.1 Deferribacteres bacterium JdFR-76 | reverse complement strand
GCTGGCTTTTATCAAAAACAGTGGCGGGCGCTACATCCTGGACCGTCGCTTGCTGGAGAAGATCTACGAAGCCGATCCCGAAGAGATTGATGAAGCTTTGGAAGCCTTCATCCGCCGCCTGGCACAAAAAGAAAAATTGGACCCGCACCATGACCGTGTTTACGTTATTGATGACTTTGACGATGCAGAGGGATTCTTGCAGGACATTGATTCCGATCTGAGTTTGCTCAAAAAAATCGAAGCCCGCATGCAGAAACTCAACCTGGTATCTCGAGACCCGAAAGTGAAACGATTAATAGCGGCAGCGAAGGAGATTTTGTCAGCACCGGGGAAACCAGGCGAACCTCGCCGCAAGGTCGTTGTCTTTAGCGAATATCTGGATACGATTCGTCACATTGCGCCCTTTCTGGAACAGGCTTTTCCCGGACGGGTGCTGGTGGCTCAAGGAAATTTAAGCAAATCCTTCTTCCATGATTTATTGGCCAATTTCGATGCCAGCTATCCTAGCGAAAAACAGCGCGATGAATACGATATTTTAGTGGCTACAGACAAGCTGTCCGAAGGTGTTAACTTGAACCGCGCCGGTGCGGTTATCAACTATGATATTCCCTGGAATCCCACGCGGGTCATTCAGCGTCTTGGGCGCATCAACCGCATTGGGCGCAAGGTGTTTGAAGAACTGCATATCTACAACTTTTTTCCAACGGAGCAGGGTGCTGACGTGGTGAAAAGTCGGGAAATTGCTGCCCAGAAGATGTTTCTTATTCACAACACCCTGGGCGAAGATGCTAAAATTTTTGCCCCTGATGAAACCCCCTCGCCGGCCGATCTGTTCAACCGCATCAATCGCAACCCTGAAGAATTGGAAGAAGAGAGTCTGTTGACCAGTATCCGAAAAGCGTTTCTGGATATTCAACAGCAATATCCAGATCTGGTGAACAATTTAGATGATTTCCCAACCCGCGTTAAAACGGCTAAGCCTTACAAACGGGATGAGTTAATTGTCTTCCGCCGCAAGGGGTTGCAGCTCTTTGTACATACTGTGGCAGACACCTGTGCTGAAAAAGTAAACGTGAGCACTTTAACGTTGGAGGAGGCTCTGCCACATATTCGCTGTGAAGCCAATACACCACATTTACCGCTCAGCGAGCGTTTCTGGCCCGCGTACGAGGCCGTAAAACAGTATCGTGAGCATACACCGATGCCCGCGAGCGAAAACTCGCTTCTGATAAAGGCCGAAAACAATTTGCGCAGTGCGCTGGAAAAGCACGCTGCTGATCTGGGGGATTATGTGCCCTTTATTCAGACTCTCTTGCGTGACCTGAGAGAATTTCAAACTTTACCCAAATACACTTTGAGACGATTGACGGCCATAGAAATGCATGGGAGAGTCTCACAAAGCGGGATGGAACGGTTCAAGGCGGAGTTGGAAGCGCTTCGCGCCACCTTAGGTGAAGACTATCTTGAGCGTGTTGAGCAACGGGCAAAAGCATTTCGCAGTGAAATCATCATTGCGGTGGAAAATATTCGAACATGACGGAGGATGCGATTTGTATTTGTGGAACCCCCTCTCTTCAATGCTACTTAACAGGCGTCTGTAGCTGGCCGCCCGCGCAGCTGGCTGAATGGACGGTTGGGTAGATCTGCGAGTTGGATGGTTCATCTTTTAGAGACTTTTGAAAAATTCGGTTTTGTCCGCAAGTAACTTTCTCTCGGCATTTTTATCTTACCAATGGTTCATATGCTTGAGCTACAAAGACGAGAAAAGCAGGGTTACGCCGGGTGAAAGAGGATAGAGGAAACGTCAATCAACACAATCCGTATGGAATCTCTGGCGATGAAGAGAACGTAATTGACATTGGTACTGCTTCTGAGAGATAGTCCTGTTGACTGAACCTGTCGAAAAAGCCGTTGAGCTATTCAAAGAGAAAGATTGTTGTATGTCACACATTGGAGTGTGTCGGGACCAGATAAGAAAATGTACCGAAAGGGCCCCGGCAAAATGGGCCAGGTCCACTTAACGGATGCAGGGTCCGGTCGACACCGACAATGGTATTATTTTGGTGCGATGTGTCACCAAGGCATGAAGTTCTTTGGGAGAATGGGCAGCCCTGGAGGTGATGGACCGGGTCGAGATAGAGCGTCCCTGCCTTTTTTATCAAGCTGATTTTTGGGAAGACAATTGCACACAGTCGTTTTTGCCGGAGGTGAAAAAACGAGGGCCCAAGCCCCACATTTCGGCGTTCTGGGATGCGGAAGGCATGGATAGGCCCGGCAACAGCCCGAAGGTATGGCCCCATTGCGAAGGATGAAGAGTTTTCTCAAGCAGCGGGTAATCGAGGCCTCCGGCCTCGCTTTTGAAGCGGTTTGGAACACCAGTCTTATGGCCATATAGAAATTTGGTTTTATCGATGAACGGCTATGTGGCGAAGCCTGAGATCCAGAGGGCCAAATCCCTGACGGTACCAGCCCAAGATGGAATGGCAGCTGATGTTATATTTTGCGCGGCTGAACCACCCTCAGTTGCTTGCATAGATGAGTGGCAGGTATTGGTCTTTCGCTCCTCGTCTTGCTGTCAGAGGCCATGTGGCTTAAAGTAGCCATCTCATCTTTTTTGTATTTTTCCGCGTTTTTATATCCCGCATATTTTTTTGTTATTCGCCCTTGGCCCTGGGAGTTACAAGTTTGAACCCGGATGCCATTCTATTTCTGCTGGAATTTCTTTTCGATTATCTCAGGAGAGAATTTTTCGCGCGTCTCAAGATATTGTATTGAAATTGAAAAAATGTAGATCCTTTTTTTTCTCCTCACTTCTCCACAATAAAAAATCGCGGGAACATGGCATTGTTCATTGCTTTAAGGTGACTGCGCAGATCTTCTTTCAGGGACGGATCGGTATCTCCGATCAACACAAGGATTACACTGCCCTCCCAGGTGCGGTACCGGCGGATCCGTTCCAGAAGCTTGCGCAGCTTCGGTTTTGCGTTCAGATCAAAACTGAAATCGACGGCCACTTCGCCATCTATGAGAAGATCCACACGGAGGGGGCCCGCCAGATCGCCCGATGTTACGGTAGCATTGTCCGGTAAATGAGCCCGGAGATTATCATATAGGGACTCCCGATAATCCTCTTTTGTGCGGCACTGCAAGGGCTGCCAGTCTTCCAGCAAAGAAAGGACATAACGGCTTTTGTTAAACGTGTAATGAAGTGCATTAGATTGATCTACCTCCCGCATTCCACTCTCCTCCAATCCTCGATATCTATCCAAGTCCTTTTTCTTGAAAAAACTCCTTGTAGCGAAGATCCGTTCGCAGAATGTGATCCATCCACCAGTCAATTAAGAAGGAGAGAATGTCGCCGAGAACCTCTTTGTTCCCGGACATGGCTTCGTTGGCAAATAAGGCTGTTTTTTTCCAGTATTCCATATGCTCTTTCCGGTGAAGTTCAAATTCCGGATATTCGAACAGCTTCATATAATCTTCTTCGGTCCGGAAATGATTCATCGCGTATTGGGTCATCTGGTTCAGAATTTCCGAAATTTCCTCGGAGCTGGCTCCGGATGTAATGTAGGCGTGGATTTTGTTAACCATGCGGATTATCGATTTGTGTTGTTCGTCAAGAATACTAACTCCTACGCTGTAATCATCGGACCACTGGATGAGTTTTGTTTCTGCCATCCTGTCCTCCCTTTGCTGCTTAAGCGGCTGATACGCCATGTTTAAGGCGATCGCAATGGAAAATTGTGCGGGCAGGCAAACCGGGCACCTGTGGAAGAAAGGCAGAAAAAAATAGAAAGGCATACGGCCCAAACCGCCAACGCGGGCCTTNNNNCNGANNANCCAATTTCCTGTTTCCTGTGCTTTTGTTCGAACATCCGTTTGCTGTATGTATGTATGATTCGTGCCCGGAAAATTTGCNCACATTATAAATATTTCATCCAAACATTGCAAGAAAAAATTNTTTCATCTTCGAATTATTTCGATGCGTTTCGATTGACCCATCCGGCGCAATTATCCATCAATTGTGCTGCGGATCTCCCTGGCCAGTTCCTCCAGGTTAAACGGCTTGGATACAAAGTGAATATCCTGGTCCAGAAAGCCGCGGTCCGAGATAATATCCCAGGTGTAGCCGGACATGTAAAGGGTTTTCATACCCGGGCACATTTCCCGCAGACGGCGGGCCAGTTCGTAGCCGTTCATCCCCGGCATAATCACATCGGTCAGCAGCAGGTCGATGCAGCCCTCCATTTGCTGAACGGCGGAAAGCGCCTTTTCGGGATGGTTCAGGGCGATCACCCGGTAACCCAGCCTTTGCAGGTAGCGTTCGCAAATACGCAGAATCTTCGCCTCATCCTCCACAATGAGGATCGTCTCCTTCCCGCGAGGCACGTCTTGGATCTCCTCTTTGGGTTCTTCCGGTTCCGGTTCGCTGTGCCGGGGTAAAAAGATCTTAAAAACGGTGCCCACATCCGGCTCGCTGTAGACGGTAATAAATCCACCGTTTTGCTTTACAATCCCGTACACCGTGGATAGTCCGAGACCGGTTCCGCCCGATGGCGCCTTGGTGGTGAAAAACGGATCGAAAATTTTGTTGATGATCTCTTTCGGGATGCCGGAACCGGTATCGCCGAACTGCAGGAGAACATAATGGCCCGGGCCAGCCAGGCTGTGGTAGTCGGAGTAATCCTTTTCAATGATCAGGTTCCGCGTTTCGATCGTGATGGTTCCCGTGGAACGGATGGCATCCCGTGCGTTCACCGCCAGGTTGGTAAGGATCTGATCCACCTGGGCCGGATCCATTTTCACATACCACAGATCCTCGGTAAGATGAACGTTCAGTTCGATATCTTCGCCAACCAGGCGCCGGAGCATTTTCTGATTCTGGCGGATGATTTCATTCAGATCAACGGGCACGGGATCGGCTGGCTGCTTGCGGGCAAAAGTGAGCAGGTGCCGGGTGAATTCCGCAGAA
>MTOL01000382.1 GCA_002011685.1 Deferribacteres bacterium JdFR-76 | reverse complement strand
GAATGGTTCCCCGGAGCTTTTCCATAGGTACACCCTGCTTTTCGCCGACCACAATGTAAAAGGCCAGCAGGATGGCCGCCGGCGAGTTGATGGTCATGGATGTACTCACCTGATCCAGCGGAATTCCCTCAAAAATAATCTCCATATCCCGCAGTGTGTCCACTGCAACACCGCAAACCCCAACTTCTCCATGACTCATGGGGTCATCAGAATCCAGGCCCATCAAAGTCGGCAAGTCGAATGCGACCGAAAGCCCCGTCTGCCCCTGGCGGAGCAAATAGTGGAAACGCCGGTTGGTGTCTTTTGGCGTTCCAAAACCAGCAAACTGCCGCATCGTCCACAGCTTACCGCGGTACATGTTGTAATGAATGCCACGGGTGTAGGGATATTCGCCCGGAAACCCCAGATCTCTCAGGTAATCGAATTCTGCAATATCCGCCGGTGTGTAGAGATCCTTAACCTCCCGGGAGGATGTGGTAACAAACTTCTCCTGGCGATCGCAACTTTTCTCTTTCTTCCGTTTATCCCATTCCTCTCTGGCTTTGCGAATTTTTTCCAGATCATTCATGGCCTATTTCACCTCCATCAAAATGACGAACCCTCCTCAAGCCTTTCAATGGCCTGCTGATAAGTAAGCTGGCCTGCAAAAACCTCATCTGCAAGTTTTTCGAAGAGCTGTTCCTTTTCCGGCGTCCAGAACTGCTCCAGCAGGCGCATCTTCACCCGGTTCCGCAGCCGTTCCCGAACACGGCNTTTGCGTTTTGCTTGCAGCTTTCCCGACGCCTCCATGTAGTGGCGGTGTTCCAGAATCAACTGGGCTAGTTCTTCCAGTCCTTTGCCGCGATCCGCAACCGTTTGAACAAGCCGCGGCTTCCACCCCTCCGTTTCCTCGCGCAGTTCTAGAACAGATGAAATCTCCACAAAAGCCCGCGCTGCGTTCTCGTGATCTGATTTGTTGAGCACAAAGATATCGCCGATTTCCATAAGCCCGGCTTTCATGGCTTGCACACTGTCGCCCGACTCCGGCACCAGCACCACCAGAACCGTGTCGGCTGCTTCCACTACGTCTAGTTCGCTCTGTCCCACCCCGACGGTTTCAAGAAAAATGATGTCTTTACCAAAAGCATCCATGACGTCGGCCACTTCCAGGGTTCGGTGGGCCAGTCCGCCCAGACTGCCGCGGGTGGCCATGCTGCGGATGAAGACCTCGGGATCATCCTGAATGCTTTGCATGCGGATGCGGTCACCCAGCAATGCCCCACCGGTAAACGGGCTGGTGGGATCTACCGCAATCACCCCAATTTTGTTCCCCTGTCTGCGAAAAAGCCGGACAAGTCCATCCACAAGGGTGCTTTTTCCGGCACCGGGCGGTCCCGTAACCCCAATGCGGTAAGCCCCGCGCACTTTCTTCAAAACCTGGTCAAGAATGGGATCATAAGAAGAGGAATTGTTTTCGACCCGTGAGATGATTTTGGATAGTGCCAGCCGGTCCCCCGCAAAAAAGCGCTGTAAAATCGGATCCTTTTTCATTTATACCCTGATATTAGCCCCAATCCAGTCAAGAACCGCACCCCAAATTCTTTTCCCAAAACCGTTCCCCGCCTTTTTGGCCCATCCCGCGCCTGCGGCTTGTCCAATTGCCTGCCCCGGAACCGACGAAAAAATTTTTGCCGCCCGCCAGCAAAAAACTGCAACCTGCAATAATTTCAAGAATAAATTAAACATTCGCTGGTAAAAATGCAACCATCTGTGGAAATTAAGTGAAAGGCTGAACGGGAAGGCACATCACCGAAACATGCGCCGACAATCGAAGTCACACTGTTTGGATGAAAGACTCCCTCCTCCGGCACGCTCAGATGTCCTCCGCCGCCTGTAGCCAGTTTCTTTCCTGCAAGGACCTACAAAAACAGGCCAATGATGGAAGAGTAGAGGCCCCAAAGAACACGTACCGGCCAGAAAAACAGATTCGCCAGCGGTGTCATGATAATCAGAAGGAGTATGAAAAATCCATAGGGCCGAATGGCATAAAAAAACTGGCGGTACGAATAGGGCAAAAGATTCTCCAGAATGTGTGAACCGTCCAGAGGCGGAACGGGAATAAGGTTGAAGAAAGCGAGCACAAGGTTTATGATGATGCCGCTGCGCAGCACAGAATAATACAGACGCAGAGATGAATCGGGCAGTCCCAAAAATTTGTAAAGTAGAATAATCAGGATAGTCAACAGCAGAAAGAGTAGGGACAAAACAAGATTAGAAAACGGTCCGGCAAATGAAACGCGAATTTCATCCCTTCGGCGGTCACGGAAATTGGCAGGATTGACCGGTACCGGCTTCGCCCAGCCGAACAAAAAAGAGGAATTGGTCAAAATGAGAAGACCGGGCAAAAGAATGGAACCGATCGGATCGATGTGCGGCAGCGGATTCAGCGTAATTCGTCCCATCAGCTTGGCCGTGGGATCTCCAGCCCGCAGAGCGGCGATCCCGTGCGCACATTCATGCACAACAATCGAAAAAATTAGTACCGGTATAAAAAGCAGTTGTTCAATCATACAAATTTCTACCTTTCCTTCGATGCTTTGATTCCCACTGTACACACCTTTTGTTGTGATTCCTCCAGCAATAATGGCAGAGCGTCCAGAAGCTCATTCACCGATTCGTAAGCAAACACACGGAGCAGCGGATCCGTATTGCCTGTAATCATCTTGGTCATCCGCAACCCCTTCAGATAGACGCAAACCACCGGTTTTCTTAAAGCGTGAAGTGCCATTCCAATCTCATATCCAACGCCCGTAGAAGGCTTGGAAATTTCAGCGAGTAAAACATCACACTGACGAAGCAGATCAATATCGCGCAAATACACGTCCTCCGGAGAAACGTTTTTCTCTTTTTTCAAAACCTCCGGGTCTGCCACATGCTCCGTAAGCACCTGGTGGCCGCTGGCTTTTAGATCGTCCACAATTTTCCGATATACTTCGGCGTAATCCCTTCCTGCACTGATTGCCGCAGCAAAATAAATCTTCATCTACCCACCCTGTACATCGTATCCACCGTCAACTGGAATGATGGCCCCGGTAATGAAATCCGAATGTTCAAACAGAAAGCAGACCGATTCGGCCACATCTTTTGGAGAACCCAGGGTTTTGAGCAGCGTTTTTTTTCGATACACCTCCAGATCCGTCTTGGGCGTTCCCTCTGCTGGCAGAACCGTGCCAGGAGCTACCACATTTACTGTGACTTTCGGGGCGAGGATCTTGGCCAGCCCTCTGGCCAGATGGTTGATGCCAGCCTTGCTGATGGTGTAGGGCAAATATGCCGGCCATGGATGGCCAGCGCTAACATCGGAGATCAGCACAATTTTTCCACCACCCTTTTCCATCATATGCTTTCCCACCTGCTGGCACAGAAAAAAAGTGCTCTTCAGGTTTACATTGAGAATGCAGTCCCACTGCTCTTCCGTAACCTGGAAAAATGGCGTGGCAAAAAACACAGCCGCATTGCACACCAGCCCATCCAGATGATCAATTTCTTCCAGCAATTTGCCAATTTTTGCCCGCATTTCCGGAATATCTGCCAGGTCAAAGGATACCACCCTCAGAGGATGGGAGCGCCGTGACAGGCTCTTTTGCAGCTCTTTTGCCTCGGCTTCTGAGTGATGATAATGCACAATCACTTCGGCGCCACGTTCGAAAAGGGTACGTACAATCACTGCTCCCACACGCTTGGCGCCACCTGTGACAAGTATTCTTTTCCCTTTTAGTGGTTTCTCTGCCATCCCTTTCCCCAGCCCTCCAAAAACTTAGGCCAATCTAAAAAATATTTCTGCACCCGTCAAGCATTTTTGGAGAGAGTCAAAAAGAGTCCCGAAGACAAAAAGAAAAAAGGAAAAACCCAGCAAAAACGGACGCCATTTCCCGACATTTCGCGGGGGTTTTTCTGCAGACGGATCGCTGTGCCGTCCTTCCTTTTTTGCCCCCCCAATGGCCCGAAAAATTTCCAGAAAATGATCTTTCTGAATCAGCCCGGGCAACCGTTACTGCATTCCGCTGTGCAAATCCCAGCCCCTATTTTCACTCTCTTTCATAGGAATTGGTTTACGTTTCAGGGATCAGTCATTTCCCCAAAAGCTGCAGCGGATCAGATTTTTTCTCTTACCCCAAAAAAGCCGAGGGTCCTCCCCTTCACCAGAAAAACCGGAAAGGACCCTGCGGACATGCGGAACAACGGAAAAACCTCACGCCCCTGCCTATCGGAGCAAAACAATCTTCTGTGTTTTGTGGTACAGAAAATCTGTACTTGCCTCACGGACTCTCATTACTACAAAATAAACGCCGCTGGTTACCGGGATACCCTCAGAATTCCGGCCGTCCCAGGTGATTCGATAGCGCCCGGCCTGCTGCCTTCTATCTACCAGTTTTTTGATCAGGCGGCCCATCAAATCGACAATGCGAATTTCCACCCGCCCATCTCTAGCAAGTTCGTACGCAATGGTGGTTTCTGGGTTTGAAGGATTTGGAAACGGCGGATGCAGAATATATCGAAACACGGGCGCTTCGACCGCACTGATTTCCTGCACCTCTGTGGGAATGCCATCAATTTTTCGGCCAATGCCGTATATGCCCGTACCACTCACATAAAAGAGAAGGGAATCCTCTCCAGCTGCGTTTATGAGCGGAAGCGGAATCCATTTCTTCTGCGTTTCGTCGTAAAAATAAGGCAATGCCGGATGAGAAGAAAGGCTGTCCTGCTCAGCCAGCGCAGGGAAGATTTTCATAACAGCGTCCTGCAAAAGATCGACATGCTGGATGGAGCTATCCGGCAACGAAAGGGAACCAAGGGCATAGGCCGCCGTTATGGCCACCGTATCCGGAGCGTAAATGAGCGGGGATGGCGGTAACACCCCGGTTAGAAAAAGAAGCGTGGAATCCGCCACGCTGCCAGCCGGCAACAATATCCGTGTTCCATCAACCCAACTTAACTCAACCGTGCTATCTGGAGGA
>MTOL01000380.1 GCA_002011685.1 Deferribacteres bacterium JdFR-76 | reverse complement strand
TATGGAAGCAACGGTTTTTATCCCCACGTTTCATGTGGGCAAAAGGGCTTCATGGGATTATTATTCCTATCCTGGCGCTTGCCGCCATTTGGATTGGGGAGAATTGCGGGAGATTGCAAAGGCCGGAATCGAAATCGGCTGTCACGGGCACCGGCACGTATCCCTTGCCTGGCTTTCCTTAGAGGAAATAAAGCGGGAACTGGACTATTCAAAGAAATTGCTTGAAGATAATGTTGGAATTGGCGTAGTGTCAATTTCATACCCGTTTGGACAATGGAATACTCGGGTGGCAAGGGCCGCACGCGAGGCGGGATTTGAAGTGGCCGTCGCCATGACGGCAAAAAAGGAATGTCATCGGGGATCAAGGTTGCTAACTTTGCCCCGGTACGGTGTGTATCTTTTTGACGGAAAAAGATCCCTGAAAAGTTTGCTGGAATTTGAGTCGGCAAAAAAAAAGAGGCAATGGCTGCAAAATATGGTTTCATTTCTGGCATCGGGGACGCTGTGGTTGCAATGGTTGCGGGGATATTATGGGGAAAATTATATTGAAAAAACGTCAAAAAAATAGTATACTTATTACCGCTTAAGGCGATGGTAATGAAACCAAAACCGATAGAAAAATTATATTACTCAATAGGGGAGGTAAGCCGCTTAACGGATGTTAAGCCACATGTATTGCGTTACTGGGAAACGGAGTTTGCAGAATTAAGACCATCAAAGAACAGAGCCGGGAACCGAACATATCGGCCCAGAGAGATTAAATTAATTCTACTGATCAAACATTTGCTGTACGAAGAGAAATACACAATTGAGGGGGCCAGAAAAAAGATAAAAGAGATTATGAAACGACCGGAAGCGCTGGATCAGATCGTCATTCCGGTGCCTTCCGGCGGAGATGCGGATCCGGGTATCCGGGAGGAGCTCCGCAAGAAAATTGCGGACATTCGAAAAGATATAAAAGAAATCGCTGCTCTTTTGAATTTATCTGTCGGGACGTAGCGCAGCCCGGTTAGCGCACATGACTGGGGGTCATGGGGTCGGCGGTTCAAATCCGCCCGTCCCGACCAACTATAAAGGGAATTAGCAAAAGCACAAGCTAATTCCCTTTTCTGTTTTACTGGGGAATGAAGCCTTACCCTTTTCGCACCCAGATAGGGTTGCTGTAGGCCTTGAAGGAATCATTCTCTTTTCGGCTTTCTATTTCAATGCGGATATAGCCATCCGACCGCGGATGGAAGTCCACCAATTTTTCAAATTCATAAACCAACCTTGTCCGGAAACGGTAAATGACAAATTCCTTCTTTTTGGCGAAATCGCCCCAGATAATCCGGATATCGTGAAGTGCCCCAAATTCAGCAGTGGAATTTGCCTTCATGGAAATGATGAGATTTGTTCGCGGTGCCGTTTCGCCCATCCTATAGCAGGTATCATTTAAGGCCAGGCAAAGGTCCATTGCCGGACCCTCACTGATAAAACAGCACCCACTTCTTAAGGCATCAACAAGGGCAGTTGGAGAGATTAAACCGGAATGGAGAAAAACTCCCGTACGTTTTTGCCCCAGAAGATGATGGCGACTCTCATGAAGCGAGAAAAATGGAAGCCGTATCTGCCGGTAACCGTTAAAATTTCCATGTGCATCGCTTCCTGCATAAATAAAGCGCCTGTATCCTTTCAATAAGAGGGAAATCCACTGGTTTTTGGCTTGCTCAAAAGAATCGTTCCGAACACCATTTAGAATTTGAAGCCCGGACAGGTTTTCATGGACCAAATCGTTTTCTTGATAAGATCCTCGCTTCAGAAGGATCTGTTCCAGCCGTGGGGGGATAACACCCGGATGAGCCGCAATTCCAATGGATTCGGCAGGGAGGGCGTCGAGGATTTCATGGATACTCCACTCGGTTCGTTTGCGGACGTAATGTTCTGCGCTGTCACCGCTTCCTGCGAAAAAGCGTTTGGAGTTGATGACTAAAAAATGGACCGTTTCGCCCTTGCTGTTCCTTGCGGAGACTTCTTCTCCGAGAAGGAGTATAGGGTCTGTTCCTTGGCGGTTGCGGTTTAAATTTTCAATTTCTTTGATCAGCTTTTTCCATTTTGGCAACTCCCTATGGTTGCGCAAAAAATTGTGGTGGTGATCGTCGAGATCATAGGAGTGGTCGGTAATGGCCAGGAATTGAAGGCCGAGTGCGGAAGCAGCCGCCCGCAAAGCTGGAAGGGACGCGCCAAATTCAACCTGATCGCATGTATAGCTGGAATGGACATGGAGGTCGCCCCAAAGCATACTTCCTGTAGCAGGCAGATTTTCTTCAGATGCATAAATCTGAAAGGGTTTGAAGGATAAGCGGCGGTAATTATGGTTGTAAAATTTTGACCGCTTCTTTCCGTAACGCACAACGAACTCCACGGCCGCTTTCAAATGGCCACAAAATGAATCCGGCAGCGATACGTGATGCAAATACTCCCACCAACTTGTCGTCAAAGGGATGGAATCCCGTATGAGCTCACTTTCAAACTGGTGACCGCTTTCGTTCCAAATCTTGAGGACAGCTCGTTCCAGCACGGCAGGAAAACGGTGGGCATCCTTTGCAAGAATATAAACGGGAAGCGGATGTCCCGGTTCGACACGGTAGGGGATATCAGCAAGGATTTCCGGTTTTGGCTGGTAGAGAAGCGAGGGAATGAGCGGAAGCCGATAATGGATTTCTGCGTAGCCGAGGACTATGGGAATTAAGCAAAGAAAGAATTCCAGCAACCACACATCTGCGTCTGCATAAATAAAAACTAGATTGAGTGCCATCGCATTTCCACCTTCTTTTTGACCGTTTCTGGAACAGGCCGGAAATGATACCCGGATTTGACCGCCGTATGAATGAAATGCTCCAGCCGGGATAAGTAATCGGAAGCATGGGGCGACCCATCGTGACAGACAATAATGGAACCGTTTCGGACAAGCTTTATTGGGAAAGGCCGTTTGCCATCGGACGGGAAGTAATCAGGTGATAGGATATCCCATAGTACAAGCTGCAATCCATATTTTTGGAGAACGCGCAGATTCCAGGGAAAGATGCGGCCGTACGGTGGACGGAAAAGCCGAACCCTCTTTCCGAGAATTTGTCTGAGAAGCTCGTTTACTGATTGAATTTCCTGCTCAAACCGACCGTTGCTCAATAAAATAGCGCGGTGGGAATAGGTGTGATTGCCTACAACGTGGCCTTGGCCGGCAACATCACGCAAAAGGTCGGGATGTTGCTGCACCGATGTTCCAGTAACAAAAAATGTGGCCTTTATTCGCCATTTTGAGAGCAGCTGGAGAATATGCGGCGTGTTTTCGGGATGCGGTCCATCGTCAAATGTGAGATAAAGGGTTTTTTGACCGGCGATGGGAATCCGGGTTATTGCTGATGGATAGAAAAAGCGGAAATAATGGTGGTAACGGACGCGTGTGAAAAGGGATTTCATACGGGAAGACTCAGCCATTCTGAACTTTTTCTTCCGGAACACAGCGCGCCGAATGGGGTTTGTGGAATGGCCGTTCTTTCCAGCCCGGGTAGTTTTTGGAAAGGCGGCCCTTCCAAGAATATTTCCCAAAAACGCCCATAAAACCTACCCAAAGAATGTAAGGGATTTGTAGCAGCTCCGCGAGCGGAAAGTATTTCAAAAGATCATTTCTTGCTGTAAGATTACAGGTTTTGGAGACGACGAGCCATTCGAAAAAGGCCTTCCAGATCAGTAGAAAAAGGGGAACCGGATAGGCCATCCCTGTGATAAGAGAAACAGGCAGGGCGAGAAACAGATACAGATAAAAGAAGTAGACACAGGCCAAGAAAAAGACAAGCCAGCGGTTGCGGTAATGCGTGCTTTTCGAGGCCCATCGGTTTCGCTGCTGAATGAATGCTCGCAAAGTGGGAACCGGATCGGTGAAGTTTTGTGCTTCTTTTTCAGGCGCAAAGCGGATTTTCCATCGGGTGAGGCGGTGAACCTTCTGGAGGAGAAGATCATCGTCGCCGGAGGGAAGGTGATCGATGTCACGAAATCCGCCGACAGACTCAAATACCTGCCGGCGGTAGGCGAGGTTGGCGGCATTGCTCACCACCGGTTCACCCATCCCCAAGCTTCCTGCGCCGGCTCCGACCAGTCCAAGGAATTCCAATGCTTGCAGTTTGTGGAACAGGTTTTTCTCCAGGTGGGGGTGCATCAGTACGAAGCCGCAAACCATTCCGACGTCCCTATCAAAATGGCGTGCCATCGTTTTGAGCCAGGTGGGTTGAGCCCAGCAGTCTGCATCAATGGTGGCGATGATTTCGCCTCTACTCTTCTGAATGCCCCATTCCACCGCCGCCTTTTTGTAGGCGCGCTGTCCCACCGTGTCACAGGGAACGGGACGATCGGACAAATGATGGAGATAAACCTTCCCTGGAAACCGTTGAATATATTCTTTGACAATCAGAGGAGTACGATCGGAAGAATGGTCGTCCACCACGTGGATGTCGAATTTGGTGGACGGATAATCCTGCATGAGAAGAGAGTCCAGGCAACGGGCGATTTTGTCCTCTTCGTTACGGGCCGGAACGATAATACTGAATGAGGGCTGATAGGGTGAAAGACCGGGTTTGAGTGCTCTGAGGCCAAGATAGTACTGGAAAAGACGGAATCCGTAAATCAATCCCAGAATGGTCGCCAGTATTGTAATACCCAAAATAAAAAAATGCATCAGTTTAGATCCTTAATTCTACTTCCATGTAACTTTGCCAAACCAGCCCGAAATGGCAAAGACTACCACCGCGAAAGGGTAAACCAGTTCATAAAACAGAAAATCGATCCACGAGACACGGAGGTCAAATATTCTGGAGCCAGACTGCAAAAACCGGTGATCGATGGCCAATTTTGCGGAGAGAACAAAAAGAGCAACCGGCCAATATAAATGTCCGCTGGCGGTAAGCAGGATCGGAAGGGCCGTAAGCAGCAAAATGCCGCCCTGGAAAATAGCCAGGAATATCTTTTTTTC
>MTOL01000163.1 GCA_002011685.1 Deferribacteres bacterium JdFR-76 | reverse complement strand
GGGGAAGGGAGTAACCGCACCGGGGCAAGTGGGGACGACCTGGTTATCCGGGTACCGCCCGGAACCCAGGTTTACGACGATGAGACGGGGGAGTTGCTTGCCGATCTGGTGGAGCCGGGTCAAGAGGCGGTGGTGGCGCGTGGTGGCAGGGGAGGACGCGGAAATGCTGCATTTGCCACATCGACCAATCAGACTCCGCGCGTGGCCGAACCCGGGGAGAAAGGGGAGGAACGCTGGCTCCGCCTTGAGCTAAAACTGGTGGCGGACGTAGGCTTGGTGGGATTTCCCAACGCGGGCAAATCCACGCTCCTTGCCCGCGTTTCGGCAGCTCATCCAAAAATTGCAGATTATCCATTTACTACCCTCCATCCTAATCTGGGTGTGGTACGCGTGGGTGACTATTTTTCTTTTGTCATGGCCGATATTCCCGGTTTGATTGAAGGGGCTCATGAAGGGAAAGGACTGGGGCATCAGTTCTTGCGGCACATAGAACGCACCCGAGTGCTACTGTACCTGATTGAGTCGACCTCTCCGGACATCAAACGCGACTATCACGTATTGCGGCATGAGCTGGAGGCGTACAGCCCTGTGTTGATGCAGAAACCGGCACTGGTAGCATTGACCAAGATCGACCTGTTGCCGGATGACAGGGTTCCGTCTCTTTCACTGGATGGGGTGGAGGTAATTCCCATCTCTGCGGTTACGGGAAAGAACATCGAGCGGCTGCTCGAAAAGCTGCGCACTTTATTGCTGGATGTTCTGAAGCGCGAAGAAACGGCATAAGCTTCTTCGAATCGGGGGATTCTTCGTGAAGGAAGATGATCTTCTGGCTTTGCTTGAGCTGCTTTCGGTCCCGGGGATCGGTCCGGGGCGTATCCGCCGACTCCTGGCGAAATTCCGCTCTCCCTCGCTAATCCTTGAGGCAGGTCTGTTTGACTTACTCGGTGTGGAAGGGATCGACCGTGTGCTGGCGGAACTGATTCTCAAAAAGAGGAACCGGCAGTTCGCCGAGAGACAGCTAGAAATATGCCGCCGGGAGGGCATCGATCTTCTCACGGTTCTTGACCCGGGGTATCCCGAAAACCTGAAAGAGGTCTCAGACGCACCGGTGCTGCTTTATCTTCGGGGTAGCCTGCGAAAGGATGACCGGGCAGCGGTGGCCGTTGTTGGCACGAGAATGCCCAGTTCTTATGGCCGATCGGCGGCCGAGCGAATCACACGGGAGCTCGTCCAGCATGGTTTGACCATTGTAAGCGGATTGGCCCGGGGCATTGATACCGTCGCTCACCGTTCGGCCCTGGCAAATGGTGGACGTACTCTTGCGGTGCTGGGTTGCGGACTGGACCGGATCTACCCGCCGGAAAACAGGAAGATAGCTGAGCGGATCACCGAAAGCGGAGCGCTGATTTCGGAATTTCCGTGCGGGACGGGGCCCGATGCGGGAAATTTTCCCCGGCGGAACCGCATCATCAGTGCGCTTTCCCTGGGAGTGCTCATTGTTGAAGCTGGAGAGAAAAGCGGGGCGCTGATTACCGCAGACACAGCGTTGGATCAGGGGCGGGAGGTGTTTGCGGTGCCCGGAGAGATTTTTAATTCCAGGGCGAGGGGCACGAACCGCCTCATCCAGCAAGGAGCCAAGCTGGTGCAATCGGCGGCCGATATTCTGGAGGAGCTCTCCTATCGCTTGCCCATTCAGAATGAGGAAAAGCCTGCGGTTTCTCCTGTTCCGCCGGATCTCTCTGAAAAAGAAAAGCGAATACTGGAGATGCTGAGTGAAAAGCCGGTTCATATCGATGCGATCTGTCAGCACACCGGCTTTTCTCCTCCGGAAGCTTTGTCCCTCCTTTTGACGCTGGAGCTGAAACAACTGGTTCGCCAGCTTGCGGGAAAGCTCTTCGTTCGCACATAGTGCCGACTGTCGAAAGAAGACCTTTCTTCAAGCCTTGAGGAGTCTCTGGGAAGAGAAAGTGTGGGTTCCCTCTTTACTTCTGAGGGATTGTGCCGATTCTATATTCTGGAACCAGAGGCGGGATGTGATGATAGAACGGTGCCGGGGAAACAAGTTGACAAGGCAAGGAAAAATTTATATATTTCTAACGCTCAAAAAAGAAGCCTGGAGAGGTGCGAGAGTGGTTTAATCGGGCGGTCTCGAAAACCGCTGTCCCCTTCCGGGGACCGTGGGTTCGAATCCCACCCTCTCCGCCATNCATTCAGGCGGCTCTTTGGAAATGGAGGGCTAGTCCTAATTGGTAAGGCGGCGGTCTTGAAAACCGCTGGGTGCAAACCCTTGGGGGTTCGAGTCCCTCGCCCTCCGCAATTCCTTTGGAGAGGTGGCCGAGTGGCTTAAGGCAGCGGCCTGCTAAGCCGTTGTACCGTTTTCGGTACCGTGGGTTCGAATCCCACCCTCTCCGCTACGGAATAGCTATGTTGCTGGAAGAGGCCTGATGGTCTGATCTGGACGGACCAGCTTTTTTGCTATTTGGCCTCTTCTTTTTATGTTCACGGAAGCGGAGGGCGCAATGCAGGAAATACGTAGAGTAGATGTCTGGTCAATCGTAAAAATCTCCTTTATTCTTTCGCTCATTCTGGGCCTGTTAGTCGGGCTCTTTTACTGGTTTTTCGTTTTTGCCATTGTGCAAACGATCGGTTCGCTGGGCGAAGCTTCTGAGTTGATGGATTTGACTGGAAGTTCAGTGGCCGTTGGTGGTGTGGGGTTTTTTGTGGTATTCTTTTTTGCAATCCTTTCGGCCGTTTTTTATTCCATTGTTAATGCGGTACTGGCAGTGCTTTACAATCTTGTGGCTGGCTGGACGGGAGGGATCCGTGTTCATCTGGTTGCGGAGCGGGTGACAGATCAAACGCAGGGAAAGGTTGAAGCCTGAATGACGGAGCGGAAAGGGAATCAGGAAGTTCGGGTACGGTTCGCACCAAGTCCAACGGGATATCTGCATATTGGCGGAGCGCGGACGGCCCTTTTTAACTGGTTGTTTGCCCGGAAGATGGGCGGGAAATTTCTTCTTCGAATTGAGGACACCGATTTTGAGCGGTCGTCCCGCGAGATGATCGACGAGATCCTCCGTGGTCTTGAATGGCTGGGATTGCACTGGGATGAGGAGATATGGTTTCAATCCACCCGGCTGGATGTGTACAGGCAAAAGGTTCAGGAGCTAATTGAAAACCGCAAGGTTTACAAGTGTTTTTGTGAGAAACCGGGAGAAGGGGAGGAAGAAAAACGCCCCAGGTGCAGTTGCTATCTTTTGACCGTGAAAGAGCAGGAAGAGTTGCTGGCCCAGGGAAAAAAACCGGCCATCCGGTTCTGGGTTCCTGATGGTTCGACGGTAGTGGAGGACGTGGTTTACGGGACTCTTGAGTTTGACAACAACGAGATTGAGAACTTTGTGGTTCTGAGGGCCGATGGAACGCCAACGTACCACCTTGCGGTTGTGGTTGATGATCATGAAATGGGCGTCACCCATGTTATCCGTGGAGATGACCATCTTTCCAATACACCCAAACAGATTCTCCTCTACCATGCTTTTGGTTGGGACTTACCGGTTTTTGCCCATGTGCCGCTGATTTTAGGGCCGGACAAAAAGCGGCTGAGCAAGCGTCATGGGGCGACCTCCATCTCCGAGTACTTTCAGTCAGGGATTTTGCCGGAGGCCATGGTGAACTACCTGGCACTTCTTGGCTGGTCTCCGGGTGACAATCGGGAAATCATGTCCGTCGAGGAGCTGATTGAAGCCTTTTCTCTGGAGGGCATTTCGAGAAAGAGCGCCGTTTTTGACCCGGTCAAACTGGAATGGGTAAACAGTGAACACATCAAACGGTGTCCTACGGAAGAGCTGATTGACAAGGTAGTTCCTTTTTTGATTGAAGCGGACCTGTTAAAAAAAGAAGAAATTTTAGAAAAAAGATCATATCTTTATAGTGTACTTGAGCTCTTTAAAACGCGGATGAAAACGCTCCGGGATCTTGCGAAATACGGGCGTTACTTTTTTCGGGATCCCGAGCGGTATGATCCAAACGCGCTGAAGAAATACTGGGAGAAAGAAACTCCCGGGTACCTTCGCAGGTTAAGAAAAGTGCTTGAGGAAGTCGATGTTTTTAGTGTGGAGAATGTGGAGAAGGCGACCCGGGAGCTTGCGGCGGAGCTGGGGGTGCCAGCTGCGAAGCTGATTCATCCAACGCGGATTGTTTTGACGGGCTTTGCAGTGAGCCCGGGGCTCTTTGAAATGATGGAAGTTCTCGGCAAGGAAGTGGTAATTCGGCGGATTGACCGGGGACTGAAGAAAATTCGTTAAGGTATACTGGGGAGTCGTCTAACGGCAGGACAGTGGACTCTGGATCCACGAGTCGGGGTTCGAATCCCTGCTCCCCAGCGAGCGTGCGCCCGTAGCTCAATTGGATAGAGCATCTGACTTCGGATCAGAGGGTTAGGGGTTCGAGTCCTCTCGGGCGCGCGAGAGTGCCGAATGGCGCATTCGTCTAGTGGCCTAGGACGCCGGCCTCTCACGCCGGTAACACGGGTTCGACTCCCGTATGCGCCACCAAATGCGCCCGTAGTTCAATTGGATAGAACGTCTGACTACGGATCAGAAGGTTGGGGGTTCGAGTCCTCCCGGGCGCACAAATGAAACATCGGGTTCAGGAGTACGAGCGCTGGATGCGGGAAGCCCTCCGTGAAGCGGAAAAGGCATTTGAAGAAGGGGAGGTCCCGGTCGGCGCTGTTGTTGTCTATAAGAACCGGATTATCGGGCGCGGGCATAATCGAACAGAAGCATTGAAAGATGCAACAGCCCATGCCGAAATTTTGGCAATTACGGCCGCGTCCGCAACGGTATCTGACTGGCGGCTGGCTGAGGCCGATCTTTATGTGACTCTGGAACCCTGTGTGATGTGCGCCGGCGCGATACTCAATGCGCGAATCCGGCGCGTTGTTTATGGAGCGCCCGATCCCCAGGTCGGTGCCTGCGGATCGGTGCTTAATGTTGTTCAAGATCCCCGTCTCCGCC
>MTOL01000162.1 GCA_002011685.1 Deferribacteres bacterium JdFR-76 | reverse complement strand
GATGAAAATTCCGATCCGAGGATTTTCGGAGAGATTGGGTCCGTTGAAAGTGTAGGATGGGAACGGGCAGTAATCCAGCTGAATGAACCATTCCGGATGTTCCATAACCCAGCGGGAGTCGATTCCCATGTGGTTGGGAACCATGTCGCTGGCGAGGCGGATGCCGCGTTTCCAGGCCCGGTCTTTCAGGTTTTGCAGGGCTTCTAATCCACCCAGATCAGCGGCGATTTCGTAATCGTAGAGGGAATAGGCGGAGGCCTCCGCTTCCGGGTTGCCACACAGCTGCTTGATTTTTTTGGAGGCCCGACTGCGCTCCCAGACCCCGATCAGCCACAGCCCGGTAAATCCCCACCGTGCCANCTGGTCCAGCTCTTCGTCGGGAATCTGGTCAAGCCGGGTGATGGGCCGTCCGTACTTTTTGGAAAGCTGGTCCAGCCACACATAGGTGCTCTTGGCGATCAGCACCAGCTGTGGCATCCAGTCACGGTCCGGTGTGAAGGCTTCCGGCTCCTCGGCCAGTTTTCCGTATTCGTAAACAACGGCCGGCCCGGGCCCCAGCAGTCCCAGTTTTTCTTCCTCTTTCAAAAAATCCAGTCCGCCCAGTATTTTCAGAAGCCAGTCCCCCAGAAGACTTCCCCAACGGCTGCGAATGAATTCAAGCTGGCCGTGCAGGGAATGAGGGGACACTTTCGCCGGCGTTTCCAGCATGTCAATCAGGTTCTGACGGTCCGGACCAAAAGGCGGTTCGCCGGCAAAGAAGGATTTCAGCTCTTGAATTATTTTCCGGTAGGCAGATGTGGTTTCCAGGATGCGGTCATCGAATAGTTCCACAAACGGGCCGCACGCCGGGTTGCTATTTGCCAGCCAGATCATCAGCATTTCTTCCAGGGCAATCAGACGGTTTGGAAGGTGCCCTGTTTGCCCTTTCAAGTACTCCCCTGCTGTAACCTTCCGGGCGTAAACGGGCTGCGGCGGAAATTCTTCGAGAAACTGCAGAAGGGCTTTTTCAATCTCCTGTTCCGGGATGCGGCTTTTTAGCCGCTGGTACGCCCGCTCCATTGCATGCGGATTGACCTGCTGGTGGTAGAGCCGGACGACATAGTGGAAAATTTCTTCGATCAATCCGATGGCAAAAATTTCGCTGGCTTTTACGGCGGTTTCCGGAAAGTGAAGAAGGTCGCGGCGACTGTTCAGTTTGTTGGCCAGCGTACGTGCCTGGTGAAAGTCGGCAAAAACAACGTGTCCCTGGAAGGAAAAGAGATTGGAATCAACGCGGTAGTAGTCCCGCACTGCCTTGCGCAAATGGAAGTGAAAAACCGGTTCCATGCTGTTCTCCGTGCCGTTTTTCGGTTGTTCTATGTTAGTAAGCTCAAAAGGCAATTGCAATTCAAATGAAGAGCCGGCAGGATGAGCGCTGAAGGATGTTTCCAGGAATGTGCCTGTCAAAACTGCAGGGCCAGGTGCATCGCAGAGGCGCTGAGTACGGTGACGGTAAGGTTGTCATCCAGGCCCCAGGGCATTCCTTCGGCCAGAGTGGCAGCCAGTGCACCGAAAATCACAGCCGGCCACGGCAATGCGGCATATGGGAAATAAATAGACCCGACGATGAGGCAAAAGAGCAAAAAGGCGAGGCTGCCTTCCAGTGTTTTGCCATAAACGGCATGCTTCCCAAATTGAAGTCCGAAGAATTTGGCCGCCATATCGCCAAAGATCAGGAACAGAAGGGCCAAGAGTGCTATTTCATAGCGGAACAGCAAAAACACCAGAAAAATGGACAAAAGAAACTGGGTGATGGATGAAATACGCCGTTCTTCTTTGGGCTTCAGGAGCAGTGGGAATTTTTTGAACAGGAAGCGGTTTATCCGTCCGTGTCCCAGCCGCAGTACATCCAGGGTCAGAAAAACCAGGGCCGTTGCACCCATTAGGGTCAGGGTGAAACGAGCCCCGGCCGTCTGATAGAGCGCGGCAAAAATCAAAGCAGCGGGCCGCAGCAGAAAGCGCCACCAGCGGATGGTTTCGCGCAGGGTGGAACGGAGACGCAGTCGTTTCAGGCGGACAGTGTTGTATAGATTGATGAGAAAAATATAGGCAAGGACGGCTTCCAGAAAAATGAGCCATGCGTCTGTGGGCGTGAACATGTATAGGTACAGGCCAAGCAGAGGAAGCACAATCAGGCCCACCATTTCACCGGAACGGGTGATAAAGGCAGAGATGCCGACAGCCACGGCAAGAAACAGAAGGTAAGGGACAGGAAACTGCCCGGCGAATAGGCGAGAACCCAGACCGTAGAGAAGCAGACCACTGCTGTGGCCACTCCCTGGCCTCCTCGAAATTTGAGGTAAAAAGGGGCTACGTGTCCCGCAATCGCTGCGGCGGGAGCGAGGAGCGAGACCGGAGGATGGAGGCCAAATACCCCGCTGGCAAGAAAATAGGCTCCAAGCCCTTTCGAAACATCCACAGCGGCTGTTATTGCTGCCGGCCAGAACCCCAGGACCCTGTATGTATTTACGGTTCCAGCATTGCTATCGCCATAATGGCGGATATCGATGTTTTTAAGAAGCCGGCCCAGAAAGTAGGCCGGCGAAAGGCTACCAAGAATGTATCCTGCGGCAACCGCAAAAAATACGGACATAAAAGACCGGTACGGTTTTTTGACGGGTCAAAAACTTCCGTTCATAGATGGAAAGCCCACCATCAGAGCGGGCACAATGCTTAAAATCATATAAATAACCAGCGAAATAATGATGGACAGCGCCGCATAAGGCAGGGCTTTTTCCGGCGGGCATTCCATGAGATATGGAAGACCAATGTAAAACAGGTACAGCCCGTAGAGCCCCAGAATGGTCAAAATGGATAGCCCCGGAATGATGTGGACCACAGCAATCACAAACGCGGGAGTCCAGGAGTACGCCACAACTTTCAGGGCACTGATGAAATCTTTTTTGGCATCAAACGTGGGTGCAAGCGATTCAACCACCTTGGCAGCAATGTACACGGACGCAAGGGTAAAAAGATAGTGCACCACTGCCCATGCTATTCCCTGGAAAAAAGAAAGCCCAACACGGTGGAATATGGCCCCACCAAAAATCCACATCCCGATGAACATCGACAGGGTCTGAACGGCTGCCAGAATCATAATATAATTGCGGTAAAGTTCCCCCGTAGTTGCGGGTTCGTCTTTAATGATTGGCCAGGTTTCCCGCGGGCGAAGAATAATGGCTTGCACACGGTCCAGTATCTGCTGCATACGCCCTCCTACCGTTGGGTTTGAAATCCGGACGCTCTTAACTTTGCTGACAAAGATTTCTGGATGAGGCACATCTGCTTTCAGGGAAAGGTAAAAATTCTGCTATCAAACCGCAATGGAAAAGTGTGCGAAGTTGAGGGAAGGAATTGATCTATTTGTCAGGGCGGTGAACATATCGCTTGATAAAATTTTCTAAATTTCTAATTTGGAGGAAAACGAAAAACGGAGGGTTTGGGAATGCTGAACTACGTTTGGCTTTTTCTGATGGTGGTGGCTCTTGTAGTGGGAGCCATTAACGGGAGGCTACAGGAAGTAACGGAAGCGGCATTCAAATATGCCGGTGTGGCCGTGGATATTGCCATCGGTTTGATCGGGATAATGGCGATGTGGCTGGGCATCATGCGGATTGCGGAGAAGGCGGGAATGGTTCGTCTGCTGGCCCGTGCGATCCGCCCCATTACAACCCGCCTGTTCCCGGATGTTCCGCCAGAACACCCTGCCATGGGTGCAATGATTCTGAATATTGCCGCAAACTGGTTAGGGCTTAGCAACGCGGCCACCCCTCTCGGGCTTAAGGCCATGGAGGAACTGCAAAAGTTAAATCCCAGGAAGGATACTGCTACCGACGCAATGGTAGTATTTCTCGGGCTAAATACCGGTAGCATCACGCTTATTCCTGCCACCATTCTGGCCGTCCGTGTGCAGCTGGGTTCCACAGCTCCATGGGAAATCATTGGTACGACCATTTTTGCTTCTACCTGTGCGACCATTACCGCTGTAACGATGGCCAAGCTGATGCAGCGCTGGCCCATGTTCCGTTTGCCGCCCGCAGAAGAGGCTTCTGAAGAAGGTTCAACCCTGGACAAACCGGAAAAAACACAGGAGGAATAGATAATGGGCGAAATTTTCCGGAACGTGATTCAGACCGTCTCTATCTGGGCCATTCCGGTCCTTCTTTTCTTTATTCCGGTTCTGGCCTTTGTGAAGAAAGTAAAGGTGTATGAGGAATTTGTTGAAGGCGCGAAGGAAGGTTTTCAGGTCGCGGTGACCATTATTCCGTATCTGGTGGCCATTCTTGTGGCCATTGGAATGTTCCGGGCGTCGGGTGCGATGGATGCATTTGCCCGATTTATTGCCCCGGTTACCGATCTGATCGGTTTTCCGGCGGAGGCCATTCCCGCCGCCCTCATGCGCCCCCTTTCGGGAAGCGGTACCCTGGGAATTGTAACCGAGTTGATGAAAACCCACGGACCGGATTCGTTCATTGGCCGGTTTGCTTCCACCATTTACGGTTCAACCGAAACCACCTTTTACGTCCTTGCCGTCTATTTTGGAGCCGTGAATATCAAGAAAACACGGCATGCCGTACCGGCCGGTCTTATCGCTGATTTTGTAGGTATTATGGCAGCCCTTTTTATTTGCAAAGTTGTGTTTGGCGGATGATGCCCTCAGGCAGGGCGTCGGATCCGCATCCGGAGCAGCGGAAGAAAGAAGAAACCTTTTAGCCGCATTCGCCGGAATTTTTTGGGATTGAGATACCGCAGGATAAGCAAATAGCTGTGAAAAAGCGGTCCCAGGTCGTTCAGCGATTGAGGCAGAAGCTCCAGATTCACAATCCCGCTGAACCGCTGTTCCCGGAGAAATTCCAGGACCCGGACAATGGGAAAATGGCCTTCGAGACCAAAGGGCTGGTGCAGGTCTTTTTCTTCGGTGCAATCCGAAAAGTGAAAAACCCGGATTTCCGGCATGAGCCGGCGCAGCATATCAAAC
>MTOL01000470.1 GCA_002011685.1 Deferribacteres bacterium JdFR-76 | reverse complement strand
GTTTTCTCATCCACCTGGAAGGGAATGGCCCGCCACTCTCCGGATGCGCCGTCATACGAAAAAAGCTGTAGTGAGGACACCGGTTTGCCAAGAAAATCAGGGAAACGAGAACCAGTGACAATTGCAGTTTCGTACTGACGGTGCTGAAGATTCCCGGTCAGAACCTGGGCCGTTGAAACGGTGGCGAGAGCGAGAAGAAGAGCAGAGATCCGAAATCCATTTCGTACCATCATGTTTCCCTTTAGATGAACAGAAAAGGTAGGTGAGACTTTTCTGCAACATTCATTTCAATTTTTTTGCTTCTACCTGCAAGCTAAAAAAATGAACGCTTACATGCAAGCAATTTTGCCGGTGCTTCCAGATGGTCTGCGGCGCATGGCTTCTTTGCATCGAAGAATGCTTTTTGTTATATTGGAGTAATTCGATTTCTTGAGGATCTGACAGAAGTCGTCGAAATTTGAAGTAGAAAGAAAAGGAAACGAACCGAATTAAGGAGCCGGCATGCAAATAAAAACCTTTCAGATCGTTCCTGCGCTTCCCAAAAAGCTTCAGCCTCTCAAAGAGCTTGCCTACAATCTCTGGTACACCTGGCATCCGGAGGTTTGTGACCTGTTCCGTCGGCTGGACATCCGCCTCTGGGAGGAAACATACCACAACCCTGTGAAATTCCTTGGTTGCATCGACCAGGAGCGGCTGAACGAGGCGGTCCGCGATGAAGGCTTCCTTTCTCAGCTCAAAGAAGTTTATGACGACTTCCAGCGCTATCTGAAGGAAAAACAGATATTCGATTACTCCATCAAGCAGCCGGTGGATTTCACCATCGCCTATTTCTCGGCAGAATACGGACTGGCCGACGCCATTCCCAACTATTCTGGCGGCCTGGGGATGCTATCGGGAGACCATCTGAAGTCAGCGAGCGATCTGAACCTCCCGCTGGTGGGTATTGGCCTGCTGTATCAGTATGGCTATTTTCATCAGAGCCTCAATTCGGAAGGCTGGCAGCAGGAGAGCTTTGAGGAAAATGATTTCTATAACATGCCAATTATTCTGGAAAAGGACGAACAGGGCGAGCCCAGGAAAATCAAAGTCCGCATGAAGGACCGGGATGTTTTTGCTCAAATCTGGCGGGTTCAGGTGGGCCGCATCCCGCTCTACCTGCTGGATACCAACATTGCCGATAACGCTCCGGAGGACCGTACGATCACGTCCCAGCTTTACGGAGGAGACCGCGAGATGCGGCTGCGTCAGGAAATTCTCCTGGGCATTGGCGGTGTCCGGGCGCTGCATGCGCTGGGGATCGAACCGGCAGTGGTTCACATGAACGAAGGACATTCGGCCTTCGCGGGGCTCGAGCGCATTCGCATCCTGATGAAAGAAAAAAAGCTCCAGTTCGACGAAGCATTTGAGGTGGTGTACGCCAGTAACGTTTTTACCACCCACACACCCGTGCCCGCCGGCAACGACGTTTTCGAAAGCGGCCTCTTGCAAAGCTACCTGGGCGACTACATGAAAGAACTGGGAAAAAGCTTCAACGACCTTCTGGCCCTTGGCCGCCAGGACCCACAGGACAGCGGTGAGCTTTTCGGCATGACGGTACTGGCCATCAAGCTGAGCGCGCAGGTCAACGGAGTCAGCAAACTCCACAGCAAGGTATCCCGGAAGCTATGGCACAAAATCTGGAAAAACCTCCCTGTGGAAGATGTACCCATTCAGCCGCTTACCAATGGCGTCCATGTGCCCACATGGATCTCCGACGACATCGCCGCTCTCTATAACCGCTATTTGGGTCCGCGTTGGATCGAGGACCCGGACAACGAAAAAGTCTGGGAAGGCGTCTCCCGCATACCGGACAGCGAACTCTGGCGCACCCACGAACGGAACCGGGAACGCCTGGTAGCCTTCTGCCGCCAGCGGCTGGCCGAACAGCTGCGGAGAAGGAAGGCACCGCTCTGGGAAATAGAGGCAGCCCGAGAAGTGCTCAATCCGCAGGCACTTACCATCGGCTTTGCCCGTCGCTTTGCCACCTATAAACGGGGAACGCTCATCTTCCGTGACCCGGAACGCCTTGCCCAGATCCTTAATAACCCCGACCGACCGGTGCAGATCATCATCGCCGGAAAAGCCCATCCACAAGATCAGCCCGGTAAGGAACTCATCAAAAAGATCATCCAGATCACCCGCGATCCCCGTTTCCGGTACAGCGTTATCTTTCTGGAAGATTACGACATGAACATCGCCCGTTACCTGGTTCAGGGATCGGATGTCTGGCTGAACACCCCCCGTCGTCCGCTGGAAGCCTGCGGAACCAGCGGCATGAAGGCGGCTGCCAACGGCTGCCTGAACATGAGCGTGCTGGACGGCTGGTGGGACGAGGCATACGACGGCGAAAACGGCTGGGCCATTGGCAACGGTGAAGAGTACGAAGACACCCTCTACCAGGACGAGGTAGAATCACGGGCCATTTACGATCTGCTGGAAAACGAGATCATTCCCCTTTTCTACGACCGCTCCAGGGACGGCCTCCCACGAAAGTGGATCCAGAAAATGAAAAACTCCATGCGCACCATCTGTCCCTACTTCAATACTCACCGGATGCTGGAAGAGTACATGATCCGCTTTTACGTCAACGCAGCGGGGATCTGGAAAGAGATGACCACGGACCGGTTCAAAAAGGCCAAAGAATACGCCAGCTGGAAAAAAAGAATTCTGCAGCACTGGGAAAGGGTTCGGGTTGATTTTGTGGAAGCCGAGAACCACCGGGATGTGCCTGTGGGGGGGAGTTTGCCCGTCCGCGCTGTAATCGACTTGGGCGAGCTCCACGCAGACGAAGTCCAGGTGCAGCTTTACTACGGTCGGTTGAACGCTCGCGGCGAATTTATCGAACGAAACGTGGTGTCTATGAAACTGGTAGAAGAAGACGAGTGGGGGAACTACCATTACGAGGCTGAAATTCCCTGTTCAAAGCCAGGGCGGGCCGGATTTGTGGTGCGCATTTTGCCGCATCATAAATTGCAGCTTAATCCTTTCTCTACCGGGAAGATCATCTGGGCGTAGGGGGCGCTTTCGCCGGATGGCAGGAATAATTCACCCGGAGGGAATGCCAAGCAATTCCATGAGCCGGCGGGCATTCTGAATGGCGAATCCTCCGGCATCGTTATTAAAATAAACGAAAACATCCTTTCCTTCCGCCTGCCAGCCGGAGATCCGCCCGGCTAGTCTGTACAGCTGCGCATCCGAATAACTGGAGGCGTACAGCCAGCCTGGCCCATGGCGCCGCACGTAAATGAAATCTGCCGTAATCGGTTCTTCCACGTCAAGATCGGGCCAATCTGCGAAAGCCAGGCAGACATTGTATCGGGCAAGCAGCCCGAAAAACGATTCCGTGCGCCAGGAAGGGTTGCGGATCTCCATAGCAATCCGGGGACGGGGCAGAATTTGCTGCGCGTTCATCCAGGCAAGAAAATCCTCCACACGCTGCTGATCATACTTCCAGAAAGGGGGAAGCTGAAAAAGCAGAATCTGAAGTTTTTCACTCAGTCCGCTCACGTGTCTGAGAAATCGGGCCGTGGTCGTTTCTGGGTCCTTCAGTTTTTTCATATGAGTGATAAAACGGCTGGCCTTCACCGTGAACCCGAACCCTTCGGGGCTCTCAGAGGCCCACTTTTCAAATACGCTGCGGCTTGGGAGCCGGTAGAATGAATTGTTGATCTCCACGGTGTTAAAAAACCGGGCGTAATAATTCAGCCACTTTTGTTGAGGAAGCCCAGGAGGGTAAAAAACCCCTTCCCACCAGTGGGGGTAAATCCAGCCGGATGTTCCGATGAACACCTGTCCGGTTTCAAATTTGCCCGAGTTTTCGCCGGAAGCGCCTCGCATCGTCCAGCATTTCCGTATTATTAAACATGACAAAAGTCAGACGGTCGCCTCGCTGACACCGTTCCGCCAGTTTCTTCAGCTCTTCATCTGTGTATTTGTAGCGGTATCCGCCAATCCCGTGGAGGCGGTAATAGTGCACAGCCCCAAAAAGGGTATTTTGATGAAAGGGATCTACACAATGGACCAGATCCAGTTCCCGGCACAACGTGGTTATCACATCTTCCGGCCAGTTTCCCCGGGGTTCCCAGGCAAGGATGAAATCCGCACGGTCGATCCGGCGGAAAAATTCCCGCATGTTGTGAAGATTCTCTTCGGTCGGTTTGAAACTCGCCGGACACTGAAAGACTACAACATTCGCTTGCAGGATACTGGCAATGGATTTTGTCTTTTCCCAAGCTGCAAATACGGGGTCCGAAGGCTGGAAAAATCCCACCCATTTTTTGCTTTGCTCATCCAGGGGTTTGCGCAGGCGGCGGTAGGTGGGACTGGAAGCGGGGTGCGTGATAAGTTGCCATGCTTTCAGGCAAAAAACAAAATTGGGCGGTGCCTGCTCCCGCCACCGTGCTGCCGTCCCCGGTTCCGGCGGTTGGTAAAAGGTCTGCTGAATCTCAATGGCTTCAAATTCTTGAAAATATTGGGTCTGAGCCGTGGCAAACCCACAGCATCCCACTACAATCCGAGGTGCGTCCTGCATCGGTCACAAAACTCCCAGTGTTTGCGGTCCGTGTCTACCAGGCTATTGGAAAAAAACATAACGCAGCGGGGATTAGAACAGTGTCCAAGCCCCATAAGATGCCCAAGTTCATGTACCGCTTCTTTTAACGCCCTGGCAAAGTAAATGGATTCATCGGGCTCCTCTCCATAGAATTCGGGGCGGAGTCTCGCCAGCGAAACAATAGCCCGCCGCCGCAGGCGATCGGCCAGGCCAAATACAAAATTCAGTCCCGGCACAAACAGATCCTCCACCGCCACCAGCAGAAGGCATGCGCCGGGATGGCCTGCGGGAGGTACGAATGACGCCAGTACAAGCTCTGCGTTATGCTGATGCCGGTCTCCGCCCCACGCCTTCGAGGGCATCGGAATAGGGGAACGCAGCAATACCGCTGTACGGAAAATCCGGGAAAGCTCCCGTCGCAAAAAAGAAAAA
>MTOL01000305.1 GCA_002011685.1 Deferribacteres bacterium JdFR-76 | reverse complement strand
GAGTGGCCGGTCCATTTGCGGCATTTGAAAAACCGGACACGGGATAGCAAAAGGGGAAGGTCCGGAGCCGTAGCCTTTTTTGAGCCGGGCGTTTCATTTGGGGGGCGAATTAGGGGGCGGTTTGGCAATCCGCTGGATCGCAGCTGAACCGGGCGGGCGCTGGGATTTTTGCACATCCGGGCTACCGGGGCCAATCTCTTTATGGCATCCTCATTTGATTGCGCTTTTGGCTGTTATGGCCTATATTAAGGTAATCAAAAATGCAAAAGGCCCGGCCGCAGAACTTTTTGTGGGCCGAAGACGTTAAAAAGTCAAGTTTTTTCGGAGGAAAAAGCGGGTTTGGCGGTTCTGGACAAAGAAAGGATTTGAGGCAAACGATGCTGAGTCATTTGATCACCAAAATTTTTGGGAGCAAGCACGAACGGGAGATCCGCAAAATCATGCCAATTGTGGAGCGGATCAACCAGCTTTATGAAGAATATCATTCGCTCACGGATGATGAACTCCGGGGTCTTACTCCCAAGTTCCGGCAGCGGATTTTTGAACGGGTAAAGCCGATCCAGGATAAAATTTCCGACATTCGCGCTGAGATCGACCAGAGCTATGAGAAGGGGGAACCACCCGAATACCGGGAGGAATTGCGCCGTCAGATCGAGGAACTGGAAAAAGAGGAAAACGAACAGATTGAAGAAGTGCTCGATGAAATCCTGCCGGAGGCTTTTGCGGCCGTAAAAGAGACCTGCCGCCGTCTGGTTGGCAAGTCCTGGGAGGTCGTTGGGCACAAAATTGTATGGGATATGATCCCGTACGATGTGCAGCTCATCGGGGCGGTGGTGCTGCACCAGGGGAAAATTGCCGAAATGGCTACCGGTGAGGGGAAGACACTGGTTGCCACCATGCCGCTCTACCTGAATGCCCTTCCCGGAAAAGGCGTTCACCTGGTCACGGTTAATGACTATCTTGCCCGGCGCGATGCCGAATGGATGGGGAAAATATACGAATTCCTGGGCCTGCGTGTAGCTTACATTACCAACGATATGTCCACCGAGGAACGGAAAATTGCCTATGCGGCGGACATCACTTACGGTACCAATAACGAATTCGGTTTTGACTACCTGCGCGATAACATGGCCATCAGCCTGGATGATGTGGTTCAGCGCGGGCATCATTATGCCATCATCGATGAAGTCGACAGTGTACTCATCGACGAAGCCCGAACACCGCTGATCATCTCCGGTCCGGTGAGTGTTTCTACCCACAAATACGACGAGCTGAAACCGGCCGTGGAGCGACTGGTACGGTCTCAGACCATTCTGGTGAACCGCCTGATTGCCGAAGCTGAAAAGCTGCTGGAGGAAGGGAAAGAGTACGAGGCAGGAATCAAGCTCTTGCAGGCGCAGCGGGGTGCGCCCAAAAACAAACGCCTGATGAAGCTCCTGCAGGAACCGGGCATTGTGAAACTGATCCGCCGGGTGGAAAACGATTATATGCGCGATAAGCGGCTTCACGAGCTGGACGAGGAACTGTATTATTCCATCGATGAACGGAGCCACGTTACAGACCTTACAGAGAAGGGCCGCATTGCCCTTTCTCCAAAAGACAATGGTGAAATGTTTGTGGTTCCGGATATCGATGCCGAGCTGGCAGAGCTGGAAGCCGATGAATCCCTTTCCAAAACCGAAAAACAGCGCCGCAAAGAAAAACTTTACCAGGAATATGCTGAGAAAAGCGAAAGGGTCCACAATGTGGCCCAGCTTCTGAAGGCCTACTCACTTTTCGAGCGGGATGTGGATTATGTGGTTCAGGACAATAAGGTCATTATTGTGGATGAATTTACCGGCCGTTTGATGCCCGGACGGCGGTACAGCGATGGACTGCATCAGGCCCTGGAGGCCAAAGAGAATGTCCGCATCGAACGCGAAACCCAGACACTGGCTACCATCACCCTTCAAAACTATTTCCGGATGTACCACAAACTGGCTGGGATGACGGGAACGGCCGAGACGGAAGCGGCGGAATTCTGGGATATTTACAAGCTGGATGTGGTGGTGATTCCCACCAACCGGCCGGTGCGGCGGATTGACTACGAGGATCAGGTTTACCGTACCAAACGTGAAAAGTACAATGCCATTATCGACGAGATTGTGCGGATGCACAAGAAGGGTCGGCCAGTGCTGGTGGGTACCGTTTCGGTGGAGGTTTCTGAATTGCTTAGCCGCATGCTCAGCCGCCGTGGAATCCGGCACAACGTACTGAACGCCAAACATCACCAGCGCGAGGCAGAAATTGTGGCCCATGCCGGTCAGAAAGGTATGGTGACCATCGCTACCAACATGGCCGGGCGTGGTACAGACATCAAGCTCGGTGAGGGGGTGGTGCGCTGCAAAGAAGGTTGCTACCTGGTGGACAAGGAAGATCAGGCTCCCCCGCATATCGACATCCGTGAATGCAAAGCGGATATGCCGTGCGGTCTGCACATCATCGGTACGGAGCGCCACGAGGCCCGGCGCATTGACCTTCAGCTGCGCGGACGTTCCGGCCGCCAGGGAGATCCGGGTTCCAGCCGTTTTTTCCTTTCCCTGGAAGATGATCTGATGCGGCTCTTCGGTTCTGACCGCATCGCCAGCATAATGGATAAGCTGGGACTGGAAGAAGGGGAAGTCATCACCCACCCGATGGTCACCAAGTCCATCGAGCGGGCCCAGAAAAAGGTGGAAATGCAAAACTTCAGCATCCGCAAGCACCTTCTGGAATACGATGATGTGATGAACAAGCAGCGCGAGAATATCTATCGTTTGCGGAATTTTGCTCTCCGGGAGCCGAACCTCCGGGATGAGATCATCCGCATGATTGACGAGTTTATTGAAGATCTGGTGGATGCCTACACCGATCCGAAGGCCTATCCCGAGGACTGGGATTGGGAAAGCCTGCGTTCAGAGCTGATGCGGGTGATGCTGGTGGATTTCCGGCTCAAGCCGGAAGAAATGGCCCGGATCTCCCAGGAGGAGCTGGTGGAAAAGATCCGCGAACAGGTGATGGAAGTTTACGAATGGCGTGAACAGCAGCTGGGGAATGACATGATGCGCCAGCTGGAAAAGCTGGCCATGCTCCACGTCATCGATGACCGGTGGAAAGAGCATCTGTACGAAATGGACCTCCTGAAAGAGGGAATTGGCCTTCGTGCCTACGGCCAAAAGAACCCGCTGATTGAGTATAAGCAAGAAGGGTTCCGGATGTTCACAGAGATGCTTCAGCGAATAAATGAGGGCGTGCTGGAGCTGGTGTTCAAGGCCCAGCCTGCAGTGGTCCCTCAGCGGCAGAGGAGAGAGCAGCCGGAGCGGCTACAGACCATTCATGAGTCGACGCACGGAATGGGTTACCAGTATGCCGGGGTGCAGCCGGATGAATCCATGGCGGCCCAAGCGTCTCAGCGCGGCAAGCGCCAGCCCATCCGGGTGGGACAAAAAATCGGGCGGAACGATCCCTGTCCGTGTGGAAGCGGAAAAAAATACAAGCACTGCCATGGCCGGTAAAAAGGCCTGGTCCAGGGTTGTTACAAAGATTTCATTTTTGAACGGTTGCAGAATTCTTTCTTTTTCAGAGAGTTAAGAGGGGCGAAAAAAAGGGGATCAAACCGGGCGGTTTGTGGGTTTAAAATCCCTTGACAAACTCCGAAAAAGTTGTATATATTGGTGCAGAAATGGGAACGGGCGGTTCATCGGCCGCCCATTTAATTCATTAGATAAGCTGAGGAGCTGTTGAGCATGAACGAACGGCTCGTGGAGATTCTGATCTATCTGATGCAGGAGCTGCATCAGAACCGGCGGAAATGGGATCAGATCGATGGGATTTCGAAGGAACTGCAGGAATTAGGCTATACAGAGAACGAAATCAACGCTGCCTTTTCGTGGCTGTTTGAGCGCATGGAGGCCCAGAAGGGCAAGTCGCTCATGCCCGAAGCCGAACCCAACGATCAATCGTTCCGGGTTCTCCACGAAGTGGAAAAAATGGTTCTGACACCGGCGGCGTACGGATATTTGCTGCAGCTGCGGCAGCTAGGGCTCATTAATCAGACCGAAATGGAGCAGATTATCGAACGGGCCATGATGCTGGGGGCCGCACCCGTCGATGTGATGGATATCCGCTCCATCGTTGCATCCGTCATTTTCGACGCCGACGATTCCGACTTTCAGCATTTCGGAAAGGCCATGTTTGACACCGACGGGACGGTGCATTAGAAGGGGTTTGTGGGTAAATATGGCCAAATCTCTTGTCGTTGTTGAATCCGTCGCCAAAACCAAAACCATTAACCGCATACTTGGCAAAAATTATATTGTTAAGGCATCGGTAGGGCACGTTAAGGACCTGCCCAAAAAGCGGCTGGGGGTTGATGTCGAAAACGGGTTCACGCCAGAGTACATTACCATCAAAGGCAAAGGGAAAACCCTGGCCGAACTGCGCAAACTGGCGGCTCAGGCCGATCAGGTGTATCTGGCCACGGACCCGGACCGCGAAGGTGAGGCCATTGCCTACCATATTGCAGAAGAAATCCGTGTAAAAAATCCTAACATCCGCCGGGTGCGTTTCAACGAGATCACCGCGTCGGCTGTTAAGGAGGCCATCCGGCATCCCAGCGATATTGATCTGAAACTGGTGGAGGCGCAGAAAGCCCGCCGCATCATGGATCGTCTGGTAGGATACCAGATCAGCCCGCTCCTGTGGAAAACCATCTACCGGGGGTTGAGCGCCGGACGGGTGCAGTCCGTTGCCCTGCGGCTGATCTGCGAGCGGGAAGACGAGATTGAAGCGTTCGTTCCCGAGGAATACTGGACAATCACCGCCCTTCTGCGGGGCGAAGACACGGCTCCTTTTTCTGCCAAGCTCATCAAGATCGACGGAAAAGACCCGAAGATCGGCGACGAGGAAACCGCGCGCTACTATGTTGACGACCTGTGGAAGAAGACCTTTGTTGTCAAAAAGATTACCAAAAAGGATGTTCGCCGCAATCCGCCGGCACCATTTACCACCAGCACCTT
>MTOL01000141.1 GCA_002011685.1 Deferribacteres bacterium JdFR-76 | reverse complement strand
CCTTCACGGGTGCAGGACTATGTATCGGAAGATTTTATCCGCGCTGTGGTTGCCCAGCGTTCCGTAAAATCGCCGGAAGAGATTGAACAGATCGAAGCAGCCCTGGAAGTGACCCACGAGGTGCATACCCGGGCCATGCAGCTGACGCGGCCCGGAATGTTTGAATTTGAGGTTGTCGGGGCCATGGAAGGAATTGCCCTGGCCCGGAGCACCCGTTTCTGTTTTCCGCCCATCTTTTCAGTTCATGGCGAAACGCTGCACAATCCGCATCACCTGAACCGGATTGGTGCCGGCGATTTGCTAGTATGTGACTGCGGAGTGGAAACGCCGATGCATTACGCCAGCGATATTACGCGCACGTTTCCTGCCAGCGGAAGGTTCAGTGAACGGCAGAAAGCCGTGTACGAAATCGTACTCCGTGCCCAGCAGCGCGCCATTGATGCGATCCGGCCCGGAGTGCCCTACCGGGATATCCACCTGCTGGCGGCCCGCACCATGGCCGAGGGGCTCCGGGATCTGGGACTGATGAAAGGCGATGTGGAAGAAGCTGTCCAACAGGGGGCCCATGCCCTGTTTTTCCCGCATGGTCTGGGTCATATGCTGGGATTGGATGTTCACGATATGGAAAATCTGGGTGAAGATTATGTGGGNTATGATGAGGAATTCCGCCGCAGCGATCAGTTTGGTCTGGCTTACCTCCGGATGGCCAAACGGCTGCAACCGGGGTACGTTCTCACGGTAGAACCGGGGATTTATTTCATCCCGGAGCTGATCGCCCAGTGGAAGGAAAAGAAGAGATTCACGGAATTTATCGATTACAGCAAAGTGGATGAGTTTGCAGACTTTGGTGGGGTGCGCATTGAAGACGATGTTCTGGTGACGGAAGACGGACACAGGGTGCTGGGCAAACCCATTCCAAAAGCAGTGGAGGAGATTGAGGCAGCCATGGTGCGCCGGTAGATGTTTGCGGGCACGGCCGGGAGGCCTAATATGCTAAATCGGGAACCGGAATGGATGGCGCCGGAAACCTGGCTGCGCATCCGGACGTTTGATGCCCATACGGCCGGGGAGCCGCTGCGGGTGATTTATGCCGGTTTTCCGGAACCGGAAGGACGCACGGTGCTGGAAAAGCGCCGGTTTGTTCAGCAGCATTTGGATCATCTGCGCAGGGCGCTGATGTGGGAGCCACGCGGCCACGCCGACATGTACGGTTGCATCCTCACGGAAGCGGAACGGCCCGATTCCCATTTTGGCGTTATTTTTACCCACAATGAAGGGTACAGCACCATGTGCGGGCACGGTATCATCGCGGTTACCCGTGTAGTGCTGGAAACGGGAATGCTTCCGGCGGAGGAACCGCAGACGGAAGTCCGCATCGATACACCTGCCGGACAGGTATGCGCTTTTGCCCGCATCCGGGATGGGCAGGTGAAAAGCATTTTCTTTCGCAATGTGCCCTCATTTGTGGTGGCTCTGGATCAGGAAGTGGATGTGCCCGGTATCGGACGGGTGCACTACGATCTGGCTTTTGGCGGTGCATTTTACGCCTTTGTGGATGCGGAATCCCTCGGACTCAAGCTGAACGCCTCCGATGCCCGGGTTCTGATTGATACGGGAATGGCCATCAAACGGGCGGTGGCGGCTCAGCGAAAGATCCGGCATCCCACGGAAGCGGATTTGAGTTTCCTTTACGGCACAATTTTCACCGGGCCGGCGGAGAACCCGCAGCACCATAGCCGCAATGTCTGTATTTTTGCGGAAGGGGAAGTGGACCGCAGTCCCACGGGCACAGGGGTTTCAGCCCGGCTTGCCATTCATTTCACCCGCGGCGAGATTCGCGCCGGAGAGTCCCTTGTAATTGAAAGTATTCTGGGGACCACTTTCACTGGAACGGTGGTGGAGAAAACCAGCTTCGCTGGGATTCCGGCCGTTATTCCACAGGTGGAAGGAACAGCGCATCTCACCGGCCACCACGAATTTTACCTTGATCCAGAAGATCCGCTCCGGTACGGCTTTTTTATCCGCTGAGGGTTGCCCCCGTAATTTTGTTTTCTTGCAGTGCATGCTTTAGCCTGTGCCGTTGGTTGTTTCTCCGCCATCACCTGCGTAACCTGGAGGTTGCGCAACGATCGGTGTGCTCTGCCGGACGCCGTGTGCCTCTGTTCGGTTCTATTTGATTTTGGAAAAAACGCCGGTGCGATGGTTGACTTGTTGCTGTTTGCAAACGGTGCAACCTGAGGATCGCACTACGACTTTCTTCGGCATGATCTCCGTTCCTCTGTGCGTTCCGGTGCCATTCGGAATGTATTGAAGCATATGCTCCGGTTTGTGCGGGTAGCCATGTGCAGGGTGTGAGCAGAGTAGTGGCCTGCACAGAGCGGGCCAGGGGAATGTGCGGCAACGTCCCCGCCCGAAACGGCTGCAGAAAGCTTTTGCTAAAAAATCCGAATCCATCTTTCCTGTTGATTTTTTGATATAATTTTTTAGATTTCAATGACATAGCAAATTCAGCGTGAAAGGAGCGGTAGGGGATGAACGGCAACACGGGACAGGAGCAGGAAAAGACGTTCAGCCAGCTGCTGATGGATCTGGTGGACCGGTTCAAAATGGCCGAGCACACTTTTATGATTGTAGTTGCGGTGTTGATCGGCCTGATTACCGGGTATGGCGCTCTGGGGTTGCGGTACCTGATTCATGTTTTCCAGTCCATTGCTACCGGGCATGCTCAGTATTCCCTGGATATTTTGCGGGGTCTTCCCTGGTACCAGAAGCTGCTGATGCCGGCTCTGGGCGGGCTGCTAGTGGGGCCCATTGTCACCTTTTTTTCCCGGGAGGTGAAAGGGCATGGCGTTCCGGAGGTTATGGAGAGCATTCTGCTGCGCAACGGTCGCATCCGCCCGCGGGTGGTGGTGGCCAAAATCCTGGCTAGCTCCATTTGCATCGGCTCCGGAGGATCTTCCGGCCGGGAAGGTCCCATTGTTCAGATAGGTTCGGCCATCGGGTCGTCGATTGGGCAGTGGCTTCAGGTTTCGCCGGAAAAGATGCGCACCATGGTAGCAGCGGGCGCGGCCGGAGGAATTGCCGCTGCCTTCAACGCACCCGTGGCTGGAGCCCTGTTTGCCATCGAAATCATCTTCAGCGATCTGGGGGTGATGCGCTTCAGCCCGATCGTTATTGCTTCGGTAACTGCCACGGTGGTTTCGCGCCATTACCTGGGCGATTTTCCCGCGTTTATTGTCCCAAAGTACTCGCTCATTTCGCCCACCGAGCTTTTCTTCTACGCCGGAATGGGAATCTTTGCCGGGATCGCAGGGCTGGCGTTCATCAAAATCCTGTACGGGCTGGAAGACCTGTTCGACAACTGGCGGTTTCCTGNTTATCTGAAGCCGGCGGTTGGGGGAATCATCGTGGGGGGCATGGGGATCTATTTTCCGGAAGTGTACGGCGTCGGCTACGAGGGGATCAATGAAGCCCTGCACGGTAATCTGGCCTGGGACTTTCTGGTTCTCCTTCTGTTGCTCAAAATTGTGGCCACCTCTTTTACACTGGGATCCGGAGGGTCCGGCGGTATTTTCGCGCCGTCCCTCTTCATGGGGGCCATGGTCGGCGGCGCTGTTGGGTCCATGGTACATCAGCTGTTCCCGGAGATTACCGCCTCTTCAGGGGCCTATGCCCTGGTGGGCATGGGGGCCTTTGTGGGAGCCGTTACCCATGCACCTATCACGGCCATCATCATCATATTCGAAATGACCAATGATTATACCATCATTCTTCCGCTAATGATTGCCACCATCATTGCTGTCATATTCACCACGCGGCTGCATCCGGAATCCATTTACACCCTGAAGCTGATCCGGCGTGGAATTAAACTCTATAAGGGGAAAGAAATCAACGTGTTGCGTTCTCTTAAGGTAAAGGATGTTTTCAAGGATGATCTGGACCGCATCCCGGTCCATTCCCGGCTAAAAGACCTCATTCCCGTAGTGCTGAACAGCGACCACGAAATTTTTTACGTGGTGGAAAACGAAAACCGATTTGTGAGCTACATAACCATGAGCAATCTGCGGAAGATTCTGGACGATCCGCAGTCCGTTCAGAATGTCATTGTGGCGTATGATCTGATTGAGCCCAATCCCAAATTTGTGACGCCGGAAACCAACCTGGATGATGTGATGAAGATATTCAGCCACATTCACCAGACCGAACTGCCCGTTGTGGACGACGGAACGCACCGGCGACTGCTTGGCTACATCACCCAGAAGGATGTGATTGATGCCTACAACAAAGAACTGGCGAAGAGGGAACTCTCGCTTGGATTGACCCGGGCCTATTCCGCGCTGGCGGTGTCAGAAGTTACCGAACTTGTGGACGGGTATTACATTGTGGAACTGCCGGCACCTACCCGGTTTGTAGGTAAAAGCCTGAAACAGCTGGATCTGAGAAACCGGTTCAATGTACAGGTCATTCTCATTAAACGTGAGGAGGGTGGAGAGGAACTTTGCATTGTGCCGGATGCCCACTACACCATAAATGAGCAGGATGTTCTGGTGTTGATGGGTAAGCAGGAGGATCTGGACCGGGTGCGGAAGATTTAGACCTTCCGAAAAACACCGCGTGCCGGCCGGAAAACGGCCGGATTATTTGCAAAGCTTCCACTATTCGGCTGTACCGTTTCCTTTTTTCTTTACCCGGGAAAGTGGGACAGTCGCTGCTGGCCCCTGTCGCCAAAAATATTGTCTCCTTTCCAGAAAGCGGTTTGCACTTGATTTTTTGTGGCACCGGTTTAGATTGTGGGGGTACTGGCGATATTCTGCATTCACCTATAACCTTTGATTCGATGCAGGAGGGACTCACGATGCGAGCTGTGTTAAGATTCTTATGTATGGTAAGTATTGCCGCCGGGATGCTGGGGAGTGTTTCCCGTGCGCAGGAAAAAATGATAGGTCTGCGTTTTCCGGCCCTTTCACCGGATGGGAAGAAAGTGGCATTTTCCTATCTGGGGGACATCTGGGTTGCTTCGGTGGAGGGGGGAAAGGCCACCCGG
>MTOL01000142.1 GCA_002011685.1 Deferribacteres bacterium JdFR-76 | reverse complement strand
GAAGGACGCAACCCGGTAATACCCTGCCTTCTGATGCGGGTTTTCCCCATAACGCAGAGCTGCCGCATGAAGCAGCGGCAGCGAAAAAGCCCTGGGGAGCACCTCATCCTCCGATGCCGCAAGAAATCCAGCGATGGCGCTGTCGTAAAACGAGGTTTTCTGAAAGGCCTCTGCAGCCAGCCTTTTTCTGGTTTCCAGTGAAAGTGATCCTCCCGAAGCCCGCAGCTCCTCCATCACCGGCTCGTATTGCGAAGGATCCGTCACGGCTGCCACATACTGGAAATTCTTCGCCGCCGCACGGATCAGGGTAGGCCCTCCAATATCGATAAGCTCAATCCGCTCTTGCTCCGTCAAATCCGCATCTTCCAGTTTTTCCACAAACGGATAAAGGTTGACCACAACCAGATCGATGGGAAAAATTCCGTGTTCTTTGAGCTGCTTCATGTGTTCTTCGTCATCCCGGATGGCGAGAATCCCGGCGCTGATTCGCGGATGCAGCGTTTTTACACGACCGGAAAGGATTTCGGGAAAACCGGTATAGTCCGAAATTTCGGTTACGGAAATTCCGTTCTGCCGCAAATACGCCGCCGTACCTCCACTGCTCAGAATTTCCACCCCCAGATCCTGCAGCACCGCAGCAAACGCATCGATGCCCTGTTTTTCATACACACTGATGATCGCTCGCCGGACTTTCATTGCCTGACCACCTCTTTCAAATCCACATCCAGAACCGGATACTTTTCCCAACCCGGAGCATCAAAATGCCACCATTCCGTTGGCAAAGGAAGAAAGCCTTCTGCCGTCATCGCCGCTTCAAGAAGTGCCCGCCGCTGCAGAACCGAATCCGGAAGATCCATATAATTGCGGTGAGCCTTTTCAGAAAAATCATCGAATCCGGTTGGCATCACCAATTCCCGCCCCTGTGCATCTACCAGCGTGACATCCACAGCGGCCCCGCGGTTATGGCGCGACCCAATCCGCGGATCTGCCACATAGCGCGGGTCAGGTACCAGCTCCCACATTTTCCATTGAACAGAAAGCGGCCGGTAGGCATCCCATATCTTCAGACCCAGCCCATTTTTCCGCAGCCTCTTCTGAACCCGCACCAGGCGTTCAGCCACAGATTTCCTTAAATAACACAGCGATGTGTCGTACAGCACTTCACCCACAAAGTTATCCTCTGTCGCATACTTCAGATCAATGACAATCGTCGGATCCAGGTCTGAAACCAGCACCAGCGGCTCGTCCGCGTGCCGGGCACACGCAGACAACAAAATAAACAATCCACACAGAAGTTTCCAAGAATATCTTGTGCCGTTCCTCATTTTTTCGGTAAAATCCGGACACGGAGCCCCTCAACCCGCACGCGGTCTTCCGCAAAAAGCTGGAGGGCCTCTGCATACACCTGATGTTCCTGCTCCAGAACGCGTGCCGCCAGAGTTTCGGGGGTGTCTTCCTCCATTACCGGCACACAACGTTGCAAAACAATGGGCCCGTGGTCGTACTGTTCATCCACAATATGAACCGTCACCCCTGTAACTTTGCACCCCCTTTCCAGTACCGCTTCATGCACATGAATTCCGTACATCCCCTTCCCGCCAAAGGAGGGCAACAGGGCCGGATGAATGTTCACCATCCGGTGGCGGAACTTCTGCACAAACCCGGGAGTGATGTAACGCATGTACCCGGCCAGCGCCACAAAATTTACCCCATACGTTTCCAGGACTTCCATAATTGCACGGTCGTACTCTTCCGGGGAGGCATAACCTTTTGGAGAAAGAAACACGGCGGGAATACCATGCTCCCGTGCAATATCCAGGGCTCCTGCCCCCTTGCGGTTCGACACCAGCACCCGGATTTCGGCACGCAACCGGCCTTCCTGAATCGCCCGGATCAGTGCCGCAAAATTGCTCCCNCGTCCAGAGGCCAATACACCAATCCGCAGATCCATCTNCCCGCCCGTTTGACCTTATTGATGGATTTACTTTGCCCGCGATCTTTTGCCCGCAGGCACAACACCGCTTTCCAGAGGCCGGACCAAACGCCGTTCTGAATCGATCTCCACATCAATTCCCAACGGCACCGTACGTTTCCGCTTCCCGTGCCCGTACGGGAACCCTTTCACCACAGGAACAGGAAGATCGCCCAGATAATCGCGGAAGATCTCGTCCAGCTGCAAACTGGGACGGTCCGCTGCCGGAACACAATCCAGAAACTGCCCCAACATCACTCCGGCAACCCGGTCGAAAATGCCCGCCATCCGCAGCTGAGCCAAATAGCGGTCGATTCGGTACGGTTCCTCTCCCACATCTTCCAAAAGCAGAATAGCTCCGCTAAAATCTGGCAGATAGTCTGTGCCCAGAAGTCCCACCAGAACCGAGAGGCATCCCCCCAGCAAGGGCCCAGCTGCTTTCCCCGGCCTCAAAAACGCGAGCGAACCATCCGACCAATCGGAAACGTTTTCCGTATCAGTCAGGGTTTCCCAGAGCGATGTCTCCGTAAAAGGATCCACATCATCGCCCAGTTCAATGGCCACCATGGGTCCGGAGAACGTAACCAGGCGGGCCTTCTTCCACAGAGCAAGCTGCAGTGCGGTCAGGTCGCTGTATCCCACAAAAATTTTGGGATGCCGGGCGAAAACGTCAAAATCGAGGTAGTCCAGGATACGAGGAATGCCGTAACCGCCACGGCTGCAAAAAACCGCTTTGACCTCTGGATTTTCAACCATCTGCATGAGATCCTGCGCTCGGTGGCGATCACGGCCGGCAAGATACCCGTGCTGATCGTAAACATGGGACCCAAGAAGAACCCGGTAACCTTTGGACTTCAGATAATCAATCCCCCGCTCAAACCGTTCCACAACCATTGGGCTAGCAGGTGAAACAACTCCGATCAGATCTCCCTCACGTAGCGCTTCCGGCTTCCGTTTCTCTGCCATTTCCTTTCCAGCATCCTCCCACTTATGGCCAGTACAGAGCCTCCGGATTCAGCAACCGATACTCTCCAAACCCGCGGTAATCCACGAAAATAAACCGACGGTTCAGATCGTAATAGTACCACAGCTCATAGGCGTACACCTCCCGGCCCCCGTATGGATTGGCCACCACATTGTAAGGCTGGCGTTCCACATCATTGGGTGGACCGAAAATGATGTACACCATCCCCATATCCGATTTCCACCCCTCCTGAAAGGTGGAGAAATGGGCATTGGAAAAAGCAACCCGCCGGTAATACTCGTCCATCAGTTCGTTGGTAGGCGTTCCGGGGGTCGGATCCCGCTTGCGCCAAAACTCTTCAAACAGAATCCGCTTCTGCTCGTCCGGAGCCTTTTTCATCCGGTCAATTTCTTTCTTATCCGCAATGTAAATAAGCTGCTCAATGGCCTCATCCAGATTGTTGATGGTAATGGGCATTTCTGCCAGCCGTGTGCGGAACGGTTTGTTTACCTTTATTTTATTCTCGCCATCATTAACCGTGATGGCCAGGGTGTATTTCCCCAGCATGAGGCTCTTCTCCGGAAAGGGGATGTAAAAGCGGATCTTGTTGCCCTTCCGCCTGTAAGTAAATTTGCCTTCCTGCACCAGTTTATTGCGGAAATCCAGCAGTTTGTACTCAATTTTCAGCTTGGGTTTGTCGGTGCGGGTGTAAACCTCAAAGCGGGCCACAAAAAAGCTGGAATCCTTGCGGGCTTCTTCGCTGAGACTGCTCATCACATTGGTTAGCTCTGCCGGGCTCAGTTCTCTGGGCTGCAGCAGCACAAAATCACTGATGCTTAAAGGAACGCTGCCAAAATCCAGCAGCTCCACCTCTTTTTTCCGCTTTCCGGTTTTCCGAGAATCCAGGTCCGTTACTTCACACAGCAGGGAATACTTCCCGGGCGGCAGATCAAAATAGGTGCGGAAGACGTAGTAAATAAGGTTGGAATTGGTCTGATCAAACGACTTTGCCTCCACCTGGCGTCGGAAACTCTTCCCCTCCACCTGTTCCCCTTCTTTGTCAAAAAGGATGAATGAAATTTCTACCTCCGCCCGGTATTTCTCCGGACCGAATTTAAGAAACTGAAGTTCATCGTAAGGAATCCGAACGTTTAGCAGCAAGCGGCTCAGCGAATCCTCATCTGAAGCCACGTTGGCGGTCTCGAGGTAAAACAGCGGAATCCCTTCGTCCCGCAGCCAGATCATTTCCGGTTGGCCCAGACCCCGAGTTGGCATCACCCCCACCAAAACAGCAGCTAAAAAGAACGCATGACAAATCTTCATCCTCACCTCCTCCGGATGCCTCAGGAGAGCCCCCTGGCAGGCTCTGNCTCNGCTTNGGCCAGCAGTTCAAATTCACTGGCATCCACAATCCGGGCCCGGACCACCTCTCCAGGATTGGCATCCGTTGTTACCAGAACGGTCAGGTCAATTTCGGGCGCGTCCCACCGCGTCCGGCCTATTTTTCGCTCCGGAGCCCCATCCGGAGCATCCAGAAGAACATCAAACGACCTCCCAATAAGAGACCGGTTCTTGCGGGCCAGGATGTTCCGCTGAATTTCCTGCAGCACCTCCTGCCGCTCCTTCTTTACCGGTTCGGGAATATCGTCTCCCAGTTCATCGGCAGCTTCCGTTCCCTCTTCGGGCGAAAAAGTAAACACTCCCATCCGGTCAAATTCCACCGCTTCTACAAACTCCACCAGTTCTTCAAAATCGGCCTCGGTCTCCCCCGGAAACCCCACCATCAAGCTGGTGCGGATGGCAGCGTCAGGAACCCACCTGCGGATCTTTTCCAGAAGCCGGAAAATGGTGGACTTCCGGGACCCGCGGCGCATTCGCCGCAAAATCCTGTCGGAAATGTGCTGCAGCGGAACGTCAAAATAATGGCAAATCTTCTCGGAATCGGCTATCGTCCGGATAAGTTCATCCGTAACCCGGTCGGGATACAGGTACAGCACCCGGATCCACTCGATCCCGCGAACCGTTTCCAGCTGCCGCAACAGATCAGGAAGCAGCGATCTTCCCCCCAGATCCCAGCCGTAATAGGTCGTATCCTGAGAAACCAGAAT
>MTOL01000532.1 GCA_002011685.1 Deferribacteres bacterium JdFR-76 | reverse complement strand
GCATCCACAATTCGTTCCACGACTTCTTTCGGTACAGGATCCGGCCGGTATGACCGCACACTTTTCCTTGCCGCAATGGCCTCAAAAACGTCCATTCTTCTCCTCCACCTTACCGTTTCCCCTCAATAAACTCATGGACCAGTTCGACCTCCCTCTTGCTGCCTATAATCAGTGGCGTTCGCTCATTCAGGTCTGCAGGAACCTTTTCCAGGATCCGCTGCCTTCCGTCCGTGGCCGCTCCTCCCGCCTTTTCTACAAGAAAGGCCAGCGGATTCGCCTCATACAGCAGGCGAAGTTTGCCTTTGGGGTTCTTTCGATCCGGCGGATACAGAAAAATCCCCCCGTAAAGAAGGTTCCGATGAAAATCCGCCACCAGCGAACCGATATAGCGGAGGCTGTACGGCCGGTTGGTCTCAGGATCTTCCTGCGTTACATATTCAAAATACCGCTTCATCCAGTCTTCCCAGCGGTTGATGTATCCGGCGTTTACAGAAAGGATATTGCCGCGCTCGGGGATTTTCATGTTCTCATGTGAAAGAAGAAATTCTCCGATGCTGGGGTCAAACGTAAAGCCGTGAACCCCATTTCCCGTGGAATAAACAAACATGGTGCTGGAGCCGTAAAGGATATACCCTGCCGCAACCTGTTTGTAGCCGGGTTGTAAGCAATCTTCGAGGGTCCCGTCTTCTCCTTCGCTAACCCGCCGGAAAATGGAAAAAATGGTACCAATGCTTACATTCACATCAATATTCGATGATCCATCCAGAGGGTCAAACAGCAAAACGTACTTTCCTTTCTTATGGTAAGGAGGAATGGGGATAAGCCCGTTGCTCTCCTCCGAAGCCATAATACAGAGGTGACCTCCATGATCCAGTGCGTGGATAATGGTTTCATTGGCTATAACGTCCAGCTTTTTAACTTTTTCCCCAAAAATATTTTCATCTCCGGTAAACCCCAGCACATCGATGAGCCCGGCCTTATTTACGGACCGTGCCACAATTTTGGCAGCAATCGCCATATCAGACAGCAGTCCGGAAAACTCCCCCGTTGCCTCGGGATGAATGCGCTCCTGCTCCACAATAAAGCGGGAGAGCGTCATAATTCCCGATGTTGTACTCATTGCCACCTCCTTTTTTTATGAATAAGCTTGCGCCTCAACCGCGCCCCCAAAAAGCAACAGAATGATATTTCATACGTCCAGAAAAATTTCTGCTCCTGAATAGCCGGTATCCTTATTTGTTCCCGCGAAAAAGGTCAGCCCATATTCAGATATGATTTCGTCCGTCAAATTTTGTGCCAGTTTAATTTGAGGAAATCCGTGCGTAAAATCAAGCCCGAAATCCCCCCGTCTGTTTCAAATTGACACACGCAGGCGCCCAACACTTCATTCTCTAAGATCCCGACTTCGGTTTTACGCTTTACCCCATTCATTCAATCTGAAAACGGCCACACGAGCGCAATAATCTACCGGAAAATTCGCTTGAAAATAAAGCGGGCGTTGTCTAATTTGCCAATAAACCGGCATACGAAAATTTTCTTTCCAGAACAAAAGAAGGAAGAAAGGAGCCTATGGATATCCGAACCCACAAGAAAGCAGATCCGGACTGGGTGGGCCGCATACTGGAAACGGAGCCCGGCCGGTTTGCCCGGGTATCGCTGGTTACGCGCCCGGAAATGGTTGTGGACGAGAAAGGCCTGATTCACGGGGGGTTTACTTTTGGCCTGGGAGATTTTGCTGCGATGATCGCCGTTAATGAACCGAACGTGGTTCTGACAAGCGCACAGGCCCGCTTTCTGCGGCCCGTGCGGCTCGGCGACATTATGCTGGCTCTGGCCCGGGTGACGGAAAATCAGGACCGAAAATGGACCGTGGAAGTGGAAATTCGGGTCGCCGACCACGCCGTCTTTCAGGGTACCTTCTACTGTTATGTACCCGAAAAACATGTGTTAGATACTCACTGAAAGGAAGATCATGGGGCTGCGGATTTTTAGCATCACACTGGCCAGCCTGTTGATGCTGGGCTTTATTGATGCGTTCGTCAACTGGTATGGGCACTTTTTGAACCGCCGGCTTCCAATCCCGACAATGCGTCCACTTTTTATCCGCCTGATCTGGGTCATTCTTACCATCGTCTTTTGGCTGCATCTCTATTACCGGAAATTGCCTGAAAGCTTTGATTTTTCGCACTTTCTGTTCGTCGCCTTCATTTACAGCGTCAAAGGTTTGATTGCATCGTTTTTCTCGCGACCGGAGGCAAGATGACTATGGACCGTGATGAACTCCTGAGATACCTCGACGATTACCTGGAGGTAGGGAATTTTGACGACATGGCCCCCAATGGTCTGCAAATCGAGGGAAGGCCTGAAATCCAGAAAATCGTTGGCGGAGTGAGCATCAGCGAACGGCTGGTAAAAGAGGCCATTCAGCGCGAAGCAGATGCCGTTCTGGTACACCACGGACTTTTCTGGAAACGCGATCCTCACCCGTACCGGATCACCGGCATCAGAAAACGGCGAATTTCTCTGCTTCTAAAGGCAGATATGAATCTTATTGCCTATCACCTTCCTTTAGATGCACACCCGGAAGTGGGAAATAACATTCAGATCCTGAAAGGGCTCAACATTCCTGCCCTCGAGGCGATGGAGATCGGCTATGTTGGATATGCACGCAAGTACCTGGAGCTGGAAGATCTGGTCATTCGTCTGAATGATCTTCTAGACACAGAAGCACAGGTGTTCGCATTCGGAAAAGAACACGTAGAAAAAATTCTGGTTGTCAGCGGGAGCAGTTCGGCTGCCTGCGAAAAAGCCGCGGAGCTGGGGATCGATACGTTCATCGGAGGCGATATGCGGGAAGAACAGGTCCGCATTTGCGAAGAACTGGGGTTAAATTTTATCGCGGCAGGGCACTACAACTCGGAAAAACTTGGGGTTCAAGCGCTCCTCACACATATTCAGGAAAAATTTGGCATTCAGACCGAATTCGTGGACATCCCAAACCCGGTGTAGCCTTTGCGCCAGGTGCAAGAGATTGCAGGGCCGGTAACATGCAAAAGGGCCACGGAAAAAGTTAAAGGAATCAGACACACCCCGGCCCACTGAAGGCACGCAATTTTTCCGTTCTTTTCTTTTGAAGGAGGGGACCATCATGAAAAAACAAACACAGCCTGAGGGGGACCTGAGCAAACTTGCTTCCAAAGAAGATCTGAAACTCGAAGACACCAAACTGAGCCACCAGATTGACGTCTTGAGGGAAAATCTCAGCACTGAACTGGAATCGTTGCGCACCCAGCTCCGCGAAATGCTGGCCCAGCGCCAGCATCAGGAAGAAAACATAAGCAAAATTCTCACCGACCTTGAGCAGATCGCAAAAACCCTGGAAAAGGTTGCGAAAGAACAGGAATTTACGGTGCGCATACTCAAACAGCAAGAAAACCAGCTAAATGAACACGCCGAAGCGATCCGGAAGATTGAAAATGAGCTGCAAAAATTCCGTACGGTTCTGCGTATTGACTGATCTTAGTACTTTTGCAGGCCACCCGTTTCCGGCGGACTCTTTGCTAGGGAGGCAGAGGAAAATACAGCCATGGCCGTTTCTTTTGCTCTGTTAGGCGCCGGAAAGCGGGCGCAGCAATACGTTTTGGCGCTAAAGAACTTACCGGGAGGAACCCTTTCTGCCATCTGTGGACAGACCCGCCCTCTGGCTGAGAATCTGGCACGCCGCAACGGGATTGCTGCCTATACCGACATCCGCCAGATGCTGACACGCGAAAAAGTCAACGCGGCAATTGTGGCCACCCCGGACTTCACGCATGGAACCTTGGTGCCAGACCTTCTGACAGCCGGTGTACACGTTCTTGTGGAAAAACCGCTGGCCATGACTTGGACCGAACTTCAGAAGGTGGAGGCGGCCCTCTCGCACCGTTCCGGATTGCTCCTGGTCCTGGCCAATCCCTACCTCTACTGTGTTTCGTTGCAGCAACTTCTTTCGTCGCTCAAAAAAGAAAAAAAAGATGCGCTGCTGTCCGTTGAAGCGGAATGGAATTTGCCGTTTTCTTATCCAGCCAGAGAGCTCCGGTGGAGTTACATGACATCGCCTATGTTTCATTTGCTTCCGCCCCTGATCGACTTTTCAATAGCAATCGCTGGTTCCTTTCCTCAGGCCGTTTTCGCCACAGGCTCAAAAGGCCGGCTTTTGCGTATTGGCATCAACACCGAAGATTGGGTGCTGGTTGTTCTCCGTTTTGCAAATGGGCCTGCAACTGTGCTCCGGGCCGGATGGACATATGCTGCAGGCCATCCTATGGCCCACCGGAAAAAACTTGCAGCGATCACCCACCGATCAGTTCTGGAGGTGGATCTTTTTCGGGATTGCCAGACAGAACCCTCCATTGAGGCCAGCCAGGAAAAAAACTACGAAGTTGTGCTTCTTCGGCACATGCTTGCAGATTTTATTGAAAAAATCGGNCACCCGAAAGATTATTACGAAACGGTTTACCGGACAGTGAAAAAAGCAAGGCTGCTGCTTGCCATAGCCGACGCACTGGAAAAAAGAAAATCGGTAACGTTGAATGCATGAAGACAGGAAACACATCCCCATCCGGACCTGTTTGGGCTGTCTGGAAAAGCAGGACAAATTCTCCATGCTGCGGATCGCGTACCGCCCGGGCGAATTTGTCCAGCCAGATCCGGAACAAAGGCACCCGGGAAGAGGTTTTTATTTATGTCCCGTGGAAACCTGTATCAACGAATTCTTCAAAAGGAAACGGTATCGCCGAATCCGTTTGAACTTAGCGGAAGCAGAAAAGGAAAAACTGAAAAAGGAATTGGCAGCGATGGCACATCCGGATAAAGTGTACTCGCTGGTGGGGCTGGCCCGGAAGGCCGGCATGCTTGCAGTGGGTCAGCATTCCGTGGAGCGGGCGCTGAAAATTCAGCAGGCCCGCCTTGTCCTCCTTGCGGAAGATGCGTCCCAAAATACCCGGAAAAAATTCACCGAATTGGCCGCCAAAAGGGGAATTCCCCTTCGCACTTACGGCAAAAAAACGGAG
>MTOL01000133.1 GCA_002011685.1 Deferribacteres bacterium JdFR-76 | reverse complement strand
GCGGCCTCTTCCGCCAGTTTTGCGAAATGATAAACGCCGATGGAAAAGTTAGGGCTGTAGATCATCGTCAGCCCGGGAATGGCGCAGACGTCTTTACGCCGGTCTTCCCAGCCGGTGGTTCCCTCCACAAGCGGGACCCCGACATCGGCAGCAAGCCGTGCATGGTCCAGAACGGCATCTGCAGTGCTGAAATCGATCAGAACATCGGTGGTTGGTGGCAGGTTTTGGGTGGTAGGTGGCTGGTGAATATCAAAGCGGGCTACAATTTGATGGCCTCTCTGAACAGCGATGGCCTCAACCTCGCGGCCCATCCGGCCGTAACCGATCAGGCTGATGCGTAACTGAACTTCCCCATGGTCTGGTTCCTCCGGTTGTTCAAAAAGATAGAAAAATGTAACCCGAATCCTGAACCAGCGGCTGGCATTTGCGTCCAGTTAATGGAACCACCGCCATCACCATGATCCAGCATTGGTTGTAGCTTAGGATATAAGATTTTACAAAAAATTCAAGAAAATCTGATCGCAAAAATTAAATATGAAGAAAGAGATCATTATGACATCCTTTTCATTCCGGTGGCCCAAGCACTTCGCAAAGAAGCAGATGTATGAATTATCTTGAAAAAATTCTTGGAATCGGGGAAAATATGAATCCTGCATTTCGCCCAATCGACTGCAGCGAAATTATAAGGGGCCCTGCAGGACTTTGGGGCACTCGAGAAGTATGCAGAAGAATCTGTTCCATGGCCACCGGGGGACAGATCCCCCAGCCGTCCATCACGAAGAAAGTAGAGAAATTTGTAACGATCATGAATTGTTTGTAACTTTCCCCCAATTTCTTGACTTTGTCAAACAGGGCGTCCTAAATTTGAGGAAGATTCGTTCTGAAGCAACCGGTCTCCTTTTTTCCGGCAGGGTACTCAGCTTGAAAGGCGGGTACCATGAAGATTTTTTTGCACGCCCTCATCTTTTTGCAGATGATCCTTCTGCCGCTGGTCCCCGCTTTGTCCCAATCCCTTCCCAGCCAATTTCAGCCATCGCAGGTTAAATCCGCAGGCGGATTCACAAATGTTGCCGATGTTTTCGGTGTTGAGGCGGTGGATGTCGGCTCCGGTGTATCCTGGGTTGATTTCGACAAGGACGGCCTGCTGGATCTCTATGTGAGCACTCCCGGCGCGAATTACATTTTCCGGAATNCGGGGTCCGGCTTCNTGAGGGGGCCAGACGACCTTGTGGATTACCGCAACAGTTCTGCCTGCGCATGGGCAGATTACGATGGGGACCGGTGTCTGGACCTCTTCATCGCAAACTACGGCGAAAATGGCCTCTTTCACCGGGTGAACGACCGTTATGTGGATGTTGCACCACAGCTCGGGCTGAACGAAACAGGATATCAAACAGCCGCAGCCTGGGCCGATTTCGATAACGACGGCGATGTGGATCTCTTTGTGGGGACCTGGGGTGGAGCAAGCTATCTCTACCGCAATGAGGGATCATCGTTCACGGAAATAGCATCCCAGGCTGGAATTACCCACCCGCAATATGTATGGTCCGCGGCCTGGGGGGATTATGACAGCGACAACGATCTCGATCTATATATTTCCTGCAGCGGGAGGAATTTTCTCTATCGGAATGATAGCGGGGTGTTTACAGAAGTCGCTCAGAAACTGGGCATTGCGGGGAGCTCCGGCTATGAAACCAGAGGATGCGCCTGGGCCGATTTTGACAACGATGGCGATCTCGATCTCTTTGTCGTCGGATATCTTGGTCCCAATTCCCTTTTTAGAAACGATGGAAACCGCTTCACGGAAATAGCAGCCCAGATGGGACTTGCCCACAGCGGCGCCGGAAACGGATGCGCCTGGGCTGATTTTGATCTGGACGGAGATCTGGATCTCTACGTCACATACGAGGACGGCCCAAACAAACTTTTCCGCAATGATGATTCTCTCTTTACCGACGTATCCGCGCTTATGGGCGTAGCCGATACATTAGCCAGCACCGGCTGCGCATGGGGAGATTACGACCGGGATGGCGATCCTGACCTGTACGTTGTCAACACCGGTGGCCAGCCGAATCGGCTTTACCGGAACGATCGCTCCGGAAACCACTGGTTGCACATCGACCTCAGAGGTACAAAAAGCAGCTGGGATGCCATCGGAGCAAAAGCCGTCCTCTATGCCGGTAACCGGAGGCAGCTCCGATATGTGGACGGTGGTAGCGGCTACTTTTCACAAAATTCTCTGACACTGGAATTCGGACTTGGAAACGACACGATAGCCGACAGCCTGAAGATCATCTGGCCCTCCGGGACAACGGATCTCTATTATGACATCCCCGCCGATCAGCGGCTGAGGCTTATTGAAGGGCGCAAAAGGATCGGCCCCTCCATCCTTGCAGTTCCTGGAGACTACCCGACCGTCCAATCGGCGCTGGATGCCGCATTTGCCGGGGACACCGTCCTTGTGGACGACGGGATCTATTACGAAAACATCATCTGGCCGGCGACAAAGGGGCTCTGTCTCCTCTCAAAAAATGGGCCGGAAAACACGATCCTGGACGGCTCGCGCCGCGATCGGGTGCTTTATCTGAATTCCGGTGCTGTGGATTCGACTACCATTATTCAGGGTTTCACGATCCGCAATGGCCTGGCCTATGATGGCGCCGGTATCCTGGTCGAAAACTGTTCTCCCACCATCCGGAACAACAGGATTATAAACAACCGTGCAGCCGCTCTGGGGGGAGCCATCAAACTGCTGAATTCCCGGGCAACCGTTCAGGACAACTATATTGCCTTCAATCATGCGGGCTACGGCGGTGGGGCCATTTTTGCAGAAAAACCATCTTCCCAGAACCCCGAATATCCCCCAGATGTTCCCGGTCCCAAGATCCTGAATAACCATTTCATAGAAAACACCAGCGACTATCTTGGCGGCGCCATTTACTACCGCGCCGTCTGGCTCCAGATTTCCGGAAACGTCTTTGTCGGGAACCGCAGCGATTTTGGTGGCGCAATCTACTGTGGTAGCTACGACGCGAAAGGAGACATTTACAACAACCTCATTTTCCGCAACACTGCCCGCGTGGAAGCGGGGGGAATTTTTGCGGCCTGGTACTCTCACGGCACCATTGCCAGCAATCACATACTCCAGAATTACGCCGGGCGATTGGGGGGTGGCATTTTCTATTTCCTTTATAGCCGCATGGCCATTGGCGGTGCACTGGATCTGCAAAACGACATCTACCACAATTCCGCCTCCGAACAGGGCGACCAGCTTTACAGCCTTGAACTTGAGCCCGAGGCCGTCCAGCACAACTTCTGGGGATCGTCCCATATTGACAGTATGTACTCGGGGATTGCCGGCGTAAACCCGAACAGGTGGTGGCCTCCTGCAAAACTGCCCCGGCCTATCTCCAGATCCACCCACACCGCAGGGGATAGCCTGTGGTTTGGTGAATGTCTCCTGACCATTGACTCATTAGTCCTTGCCAATTCGCAGGCGGCAATTGAAATAACCACTTATCCGGATTCCCTTCCCCAGAACATGCCTTTTTCCGGGGCAATCCAAAAATTCTANCAGATCCGGGTGAACGGCACCCNTTTCATCAGGGCCCGGATACGGTTCTATTATGCGGACGATGAACTCGTCGATTCCGGCATCAAAACACCGGTAAAGCTGATGGCCAGCAAATGGGATGGTTCGGACTGGATAGACTACACGACCGCTGTGGACACAGCCGGGCGATCAGCTACATGCACAGGGGATCCCGCTGGAATCTGGATTTTGCGCCTGCGGGAAGAAACATCCGCCCAGGAACCACACAAGACGGTCCATCGCTTTTCGCTCGAACAGAATTACCCCAATCCGTTTAACTCGGTCACCACCATCACATACCGGCTGAAAAAGCCGGCGAGCGTTAAGGTGGTAATTTTCAATTCCTTGGGACAAAAAGTGGCGCTGCTGTTTTCCGGATTTCAGCAAGCCGGGCGGCATTCTGTCCTGTGGGATGCGGAAACACTTCCTTCAGGGGTGTATATCTATACCGTTGAGATGAGAGACCCCAGAAATAAGAGCCGAGTCTTTTTTCATCAGCGGCGGAAAGCACTTTTGCTGAAATAAATTTCCGGGAAAGGGAAAATGAAATCAACCCATAGCAGGATTTTCCTCATCACGAGCTGTCTTATAGCTCTATTCATTCTTATTCCGGCAACCGTTTCGGGCCAGTATTACATTGAATATGACGCGCCAGGGGATAGCCCTTTTGGCATGGTATGGGATGGCCAGTTTTTGTGGATTAACGATAAGAGCGATTTCATCTACAAGGTGGACATCAGCGATAGTTTCGTTGTTGTGGGCAAATACTATTTCAATGGCTGGGGAGATCTGGCGTGGGACGGAACGTGGTTCTGGGAAATGGGCTGGTCCGACCTCCGCCAGTATCAGATTACGGACAGCACCTTTACCATCCTCTGGCGCTACGATTACCGTCCGGAATTCCACCACATGGCCGGTATCGACTGGGACGGCCAGTACCTGTGGGTCTCCTACAATGCAGGGGGGTTCTTCCGGATCGATTCCTCCGAAAGTGCCACGGACATCTACGGAATCAACGACCGCAAATGGAAGGTCGCCGAATTCCGGGAAGGTCCTCCGTCCGATCCCTGGAATTTCGCCTTCTCAGACAGCTTCCTATGGATCGCCGATCTGCGCAGCCGCCATCTCATCCAGTGCGCAAGAGATTCAAACTTTTCCTACATCGACGAATATTCTCTTCCCGGGCCAAGCCCCACAGGGATTGCCTGGGATGGCACGTACCTGTGGACATGTGACGACTACACCGGCAAAATCTACAAACACCTCCAGCTCACAAAAGAACCCCTGGATCCCGAGGATGAAATTTTGCCTGCCGGCTCAGTGGCAACACCGCTCGATGGTGCCATTACGGCCGATATGCGGCTCTCCATCGCCAGTTCCCCATACCGCATCGACCAGGGACTGACCGTTGAGAAGGGAGCTACCCTGACAATCGATCCGGGTGTACGGATCTTCTTCGCC
>MTOL01000054.1 GCA_002011685.1 Deferribacteres bacterium JdFR-76 | reverse complement strand
ATGGATGGTAAAAATTCTGCGCCGCATTGAGCACGGTGAAGGGCGGATGGAGGATATCGACCTGCTGGAAGATGTGGCCAAACACATCAATTTCCGTACCATCTGCCCGCTTGGGGACGCCGCGGCCATGCCGGCTATGAGCTTCGTGAAAAAATTCCGCGACGAGTTTGAGGAACATGTTCGGTTGCATCGTTGTCCAGTGAAGAAGGATAAAAGCATAAAGGTTCCCTATGCCAACGATTAAGATCGACGGGAAAGAACTGACGGTTGAGGACGGCGTAACTATTCTGCAGGCTGCACTGGAAAACGGGATTGAGATCCCGCATTACTGTTACCATCCGGCATTGAGAGTCGTGGGTAGCTGCCGGCTGTGTCTCGTGGAGGTTGACAATTCTCCCAAGCTACTGCCGGCGTGCGCAACCCGGGTAACCGATGGGATGGAGGTACGAACCCAGACCGAGCAGGTGCGAGATGCCCGGCGGAGTATCCTGGAGTTCTTCCTTACCAATCATCCTTTGGACTGTCCCATCTGCGACAAAGCCGGAGAGTGTTTACTGCAGGATTATACATTTAAGTACGGTTCGGCCCACAGCCGTTTTATCGAAGAAAAGCGGGTACGGCCCACCAAAGATCTGGGCGGCAACATTCTTCTTTATCGCAACCGCTGTGTAATGTGCACGCGCTGTGTACGCTTTTTTGAAGAAGTTGTGGGCGAACCCTACCTGGTGGTGGAGCACCGGGGTTATCACAGCGATATTTCCATTTTCCCCGGGAAAGAGCTCACCCACAAAATGACAGGCAACATTGTAGAAATTTGTCCGGTAGGCTGTCTCATCGACAAAGATTTCCTTTTCCACGCCAGAGTGTGGAATCTTACCCGGACGAAAAGCATTTGTCCCGGATGCAGTGCAGGCTGCAATATTTATCTCGAGCACAAGGATAACCGGATTTACCGCATTCGCTCCCGCAAAAATATGGAGGTTAACACCTTCTGGATTTGCGATGATGGGCGGTATATTTACCACCGCTTTGAGGAGCTGGATCGCATTACGCAGCCCATGCGCCGCCTGGAGGGGAGCGAGAAGCTCACCAAAACCACGTGGCAGGAAGCTATTTCCATGGTTCATGACCGCCTGGCCCTGTTGAAGCGGGCCAAAAAGCTGGACCAGGTGGCGGTTGTTGGTTCCGCTTTTGCCTCTAACGAAGAAAACTACCTCCTCACCCGTATTTTTGGTGATGAGCTGGGGTGCAAGAAGTTCTATGTGTATGCGCCATCGGTGGAAGGTGAGGATGAGACTTTTCGCAGCGGGTTTACCATCCGGGCGGACAAAACGCCCAACCGCCGGGGTGCAGAACTGCTTTTGGGCAAGAATAGCGACTTCTGGGGCGCTATTAAGAAAGGAGAGATCAAATTTCTGTTTTTCCTGGGCGGGAATGTACTGCTGGAGCTGACAGATCAGCAAAAAGAACTGCTGAAAAGGCTGGAATTTCTGGTAGTTCAGGATGTTGTGTTTACGGAGATGGCCCGCCTGGCCAATGTGGTGCTGCCCATGGGGTATTTTGCGGAGAGTGAAGGAACCTATGTAAATGTGGATGGCCGGGTGCAGCGGTTTTCGGCAGCTCTGGTTCCGCCTGGAGATGTGAAACCTGGGGTTCAAATTCTACTGGATTTGTACCGGGCGTTTAAGCCGGATCTTAAAATGATCTCCGCTGCGGATGTAATGAATGATCTGGCGGCGAACCGCAGCGAGTTCAACGGGATGAGCTACTTTTCGCTGGGAGATAGCGGAGAAAAATTGAGGTAAGACATCCAATGGCTGAAGCGGGTTACGCGTTTATTGACATTGCGGTACTTCTTGTGAAGATTGCCCTGGTGCTGGGTGTGAATTTGCTGCTTCTGGCCCTGATGACATTGGCCGAACGCCGGGTTGCCGGGTTCATGCAGGATCGCTATGGTCCCAACCGTGTAGGGCCGGAAGGTCTGTTTCAGCCCATCGCCGACGGTGTGAAGTTTCTATTCAAGGAAGATGTGATTCCGAGCCACGTGGAGAAGGTGCTGTACATTCTGGCACCGTCTCTGGTGCTGGCGCCGGCCCTGCTAACGTTTGCCGTGATCCCCTTTGGCGGAACCCTTTCCGCCTTCGGACGCGAGATTCAGCTGCAGATTGCCAATCTAAATGTGGGACTGCTTTACATTTTTGCGCTGGCTTCCCTGACAGTGTACGGACTGGTGCTTGGAGGCTGGGCCTCCAACAGCAAGTATCCGCTGCTGGGAGGGCTGCGCTCTTCTGCTCAGATGATCAGCTACGAAATCTCCATGGGCCTGTCGGTCATTGGCGTGCTGATGATTGCCGGATCCTTGCGCCTGAACGATGTAGTTGCCCAGCAAAATACCCTGCTCTTTGGGGTGCTGCCGAACTGGAACGTCTTTCTTCAGCCGCTGGGCTTCTTGATTTTTCTGATCGCCGCTTTCGCCGAGACCAACCGCCTGCCATTCGACCTGCCAGAAGCCGAACCGGAACTGGTGGGCGGCTACCATACCGAGTACAGCAGCATGAAATTTGCCATGTTCTTCATGGGCGAGTATGTGGCGTTAATCACCTCCTCTGCCCTGATTACCACCCTCTATTTCGGTGGGTGGGACTTCCCGTATGTGGATGAATCAGCCCTGGGTGTCTGGGGGGTGGTTCTGTCTGTACTAGCGTTTTCTGTAAAAACCGGTTTTTTCCTCTTTCTCTACCTCTGGGTACGATGGACCCTGCCACGGTTCCGCTTTGATCAGTTGATGAACCTTGGCTGGAAGGTGATGTTGCCACTGGCCCTTCTGAATGTGGTTCTGACCGGAATTGTTATGTACTGGGTCGTCTAAATGGGAGAGGTGAAGCATGGGCGTGAAAAAAGTTGGCTATGAGCCAACATGGATAGATAAGCTCTATATTCCGGCTATTTTAAAAGGAATGGCGATTACATTTAGCCATCTTTTTAAAAAGCGTTACACGGTACAGTATCCTGAGGAGAAGTGGATTCCGCCGGCAGGGCATCGCGGCGCCATCCGGCTAAACCGGGATGAAAAAGGGCGGGTCAAATGTGTGGGCTGCGAGATGTGTTCCACAGCCTGTCCTGCCAAATGTATCACCGTGGTTCCCGGCGTGGCGCCCTGGGATGACCGCGAGAAATATCCGGTCCGTTTCGAAATTGATATGCTGCGCTGCATCCTCTGCGGGATGTGCGAGGAGGCCTGTCCGGAAGATGCCATCGAACTGACGGTAATTTACGATTTTGCCGGCTACTCCCGCGAAGACCTGATCTGGGACAAGGAACGCCTGCTGAAAAATTTTGACATTACGGTGGATGGCAAATATTTCGAGCGCAGCAAAGAAGAGACCGGTTTGTAGAAGGGTTTGTTGGAAAATCATACGGGTAACGGATAGGGATCAGTGATGGTAACTGTACTGTTTGCGATTTTTGCGATAATAGCTATCGCATCTGCGGTGCTGGTTGTTGCTCATAAGAACCCGGTGTACAGCGCCATTTTTCTGATCATCACATTCTTCTGCGTGGCCGGGTTTTTCTTTCTGCTGGGCGCACAGTTTCTGGGAATTGTGCAGATCATTGTGTATGCCGGCGCTATCATGGTGCTGTTCCTCTTTGTGATTATGCTTTTAAACCTGCGCCGGGAGGTGCGGCTGCCGATTGGGCGGCCGTTTCAGGTGGTCTTCGGCATCGCTTTTGTTGCAGTTCTTGTGGTTCAGATCCTGTTTGTCATCTATCAGGGATTTGTTTCGCGCCCGCTGCCGGAAGGACCCACCGTTCCGGCTTCGCTGGGGAGCGTGGAAGCCCTGGGGCAGGCGCTGTTCACCAGGTACCTGTTTCCATTTGAAGTAGCCTCCGTGTTGCTATTGGCCGGGATCATCGGCGCCATTATTCTGGGCCGGAAAAAATTGCCAAAGGAATTCTAACCGAAAGAGACGGAGAAAATGGTAGGGACAGCCTATTACCTGTATGTTGCTGCAATTTTGTTTGGGATTGGTGTGCTGGGTGTGCTGATTCGCCGTAACGCGATCGTCATCTTCATGAGCATTGAGCTGATGCTCAATGCCGTGAACCTGACCTTCGTAGCCCTGTCCCGACAGCTCCAGTCCATTGACGGGCAGATTTTCGTTTTCTTTGTGATGACCGTGGCAGCGGCTGAGGTGGCTGTGGGGTTGGCGATTATCATTTCCATTTTCCGGTTGCGCGGCACGGTTCATGTTGATGAAATCCATCTTTTGCGCGGTTAAGTGATACGGTGAAAGTGGGGTTTTGAATTAGGAAAGTGGGAGATCCGATGTTAGATTACATTTGGCTGGTGCCAATCTTTCCGCTTGTTGGTGTGCTCATTAACGGGTTTTTCGGTTGGAAGCTGGGGCACCGTATCGCCGGAATTGTGGGCAGCACAACCATCGGCCTGTCATTTCTTACGTCGCTGTTTCTTTTCTCCGACCTCCTGAAGCTGCCCGAACACGAGCGCGTTTTTCAGAAAACCCTGTTTACCTGGATTGCTGCCGGTTCGCTTCATGTGAACCTCGGATTCCTCTTGGATCCTCTGTCCATGGTGATGGTGCTGGTGGTCACGGGCGTTTCGTTCGTGATTCACATCTATTCCATTGGCTATATGCACGGAGACCGGGGGTTCGTTCGCTATTTTGTCTTCCTCAATCTGTTTGTATTCTCCATGTTGCTGCTGGTGCTGGGCGATAACTTCCTGGTGATGTTTGTGGGCTGGGAAGGCGTTGGCCTGTGCTCCTATCTGCTGATCGGTTTCTGGTACGANGACCGCTACAATTCCTTCGCGGGTAAAAAGGCATTTATTGTNAACCGGATTGGTGATTACGGTTTTCTGCTGGGCATTTTCCTTATTTTTGTCACATTTGGAACGCTCGATTTTCAGGAAGTTTTCCACCAGGCNGCCGAACGTTTTTCGGTTGGAGATGGACTGATAACGGCNATTGCTATTCTGCTGTTTGTTGGGGCAACTGGCAAGTCAGCGCAAATTCCTCTGTATGTGTGGTTGCCGGACGC
>MTOL01000055.1 GCA_002011685.1 Deferribacteres bacterium JdFR-76 | reverse complement strand
GGGGTAAAGGAAAAAGAGGGAACCTTCATCCTGAAGGTGGATGACAATGTGAAGATCGAGATTTCCAAAAGCGCCGTTGCCAGAAAGTTGTCATAATCGGTCCCTGACCCGATTTTTTGGGAAAAGGGTACCCTCTTGCAGAACAGAACAAGATGGTTCCAAAAGTGGAATGGGCGCTGTATCAAACTGCCTGAACGGATGGTGCTCCTTCTTTTTCTCTGAATGATTTAAAGGGAACGGTGCAGTTTTTGGGGGATGGCAATGCAAAAAAACGATGGGATACGGCAGGTTCTTTTTCTTGTGAGAAGATTTCGGTAGAGAACCCGAAAGGACCGGTGGCGTCCGCAGAATGCAATTCTTGAAGTAGCTGCGAAGGATAAAAAATGCGTGTGGTTTTTATGGGGACGCCGGATTTTGCAGTTCCCACGCTAAAAAAGCTGCTGGTCTCCCGCCACGATGTGGTGTTGGTGGTAACGGGGCCCGACAAACCGAGAGGGCGCGGTCAGAAAGTCCTGCCAACGCCCGTAAAGAAAGTGGCAACCGAGCATGGCGTGCCGGTGTACCAGCCCGATAAGCTGAAAGATCCGTCGGTTCCGGCAGAGCTGCGCCGATGGAATGCAGATGTGTTTGTGGTCGTGGCTTTCCGTATTTTGCCCGAAGCGGTGATTGAAATTCCGCCCAAGGGGGTGATCAACCTGCATGCCTCGTTGTTGCCCAAATACCGGGGAGCGGCGCCTATCCAGTGGGCCATACTGAATGGCGAAACGGAAACGGGACTTACCACATTTTATATCGAGAAGGGAGTGGACACGGGGGACATCATTTTGCAGGAAAGGGTACCCATCGGACCGGAGGAGACGGCAGGGGAGTTGCATGACCGTCTGGCGGAACGGGGGGCCGATCTGGTGTTGCAGACGCTGGATCTGATTGAGACAGGGAAGGCACCGCGGAAAAAACAGGAAGGAGTCCCGACCCGGGCTCCCAAAATCACACCGGATCTTTGCCGGATTGACTGGCAAAAAGGACGCCATTTTATCCAGCGGCAGGTGCGGGCGTTTTGTCCCGTTCCAGGGGCCTTTACAGCGCTGGAGGGAAAAAGGCTGAAAATTTACCACGTCAGGCCGGCAGAAATCGACATGGAAGGTGAGCCGGGCCAGCTTCTTCAGCAGGGAGAGAGGCTCTATGTGGCGACTGCGGATGGCTGGCTGGAAATTCTGGAACTCCAGCCGGAAGGAAAACGGAGGATGGCAGCAGCTGAATTTCTGCGCGGCCGGAAGATCGGTGAAAACGTCCGACTTGGTGAGGGCGGTGGGAAAGGAGGCACCGCCGCGTGAAGATGACGAAAAACCGCAAAAAGCCAGGATCTTCGCCCGCCCGGTTTGCCGCTGTGCAGATCCTGGATGCCTTCCATCAAAAGATGATTCCGCTGAAGCTTATTCTCAATGATTTTGATTCCGCACATTTGTCTTCCCGGGATTGGCAATTAACACGGGAACTTGTTTTTGGAACTGTCCGGTGGGAAATTCAAATAGACTGGTACCTGAGGCAATTTATCCACGGTTCTCTGGAGGATTATCCGCTTACTCTGAAAAACATTTTGCGAACAGCCCTCTACCAGCTGCGGTTTCTAGAAAAGATTCCCGATTTTGCTGCGGTGAACGAAGCGGTCAATCTGGCGCATTCGATGGGATTGTTGAAGTACGCCCGTTTGGTGAATGGGGTGTTGCGCAATTTTATCCGCAGGCGCGATCAGATCCGCTGGCCGAAAAAAGATGAAGATCCAGTGCGCCATTTTAGCCTGGTGTTCAGTTTTCCGGAATGGATGGTTCGGTTGTTTCTGGACAATTATGGAGAAGAACGGACCTCCCGGATGCTGGAAAGCCTGAATCAGAAGCCGGGGTTGACCCTGCGGGTGAGTCCGGCAAAAATTCCGGTGGAAGAATTTTTGAGGCACCTGCGGGAGAGAAATATTGAAGCCACGGTGGCAGGCCATCTTCCCGAATATGTGCGGATCCACACGGAGGCCGTGGATGTCCGGGAGTTGCCAGGCTACCGGGAAGGGTGGTTTGTTGTACAGGATGAGGCGGCTGGATATGCCGTGTACCTGGCGGCACCTGGAAATGGCCACACTGTTTTCCTGGATGCCTGTGTGGCGCCGGGAGGCAAATTTTCCCACTGGCTGGAACGATATGGTGGGAGAAAGCATGTGGCGGCTGGTCTGGACCTTCACCGGAAAAGACTGGAGCTGGTGTGTCAGAACATGGAGCGACTGCAGCTTCATTCGGCAAAGCTCGTTCAAGGAGATGCACGAAAGTTGCCTTTTAAACGGGCAGATATTATTTTATTGGACGTGCCATGTTCCGGATTCGGGGTAATCCGGAAGAATCCGGACATTAAGTTGCGGCGCACACCGGAAGATGTTGTCCAGCTGGTCGAACTTCAAAACCGGATGCTGGAGGCAGCGGCAGAAATTCTGGAGCCAAAAGGTTCGATTATTTACAGTACCTGTACAGTCCATCCGGCAGAAAATGAAAAGATGGTACGAGGGTTTCTCAAAAGACATCCGGAGTTCGAAATTGAACCAGCAGACCAGTGGGTCCGCTGTCCCTGGATAACCCGAGAAGGATGGATCGAGATCATTCCTGGTGAAGCCGATATGGACGGCGCTTTTTGTGTCCGGCTAACAAAACGGGGTGAATAACATGGAATTTACCGGTCAGAATGGCGGAAATGGCGGGCGGGAACAGAAATCGGTATCCGACCGTCCGGAACGGCGCAGGCTTTCTTTCCGCCGTTTGCTATCCTTCCGGTTAAAATATCTGTTGTGGATGACATACGCCTTCGCCGGGTTTGTTGTATTTGTCTTGCTTCTGGATAAAGTGATCATGCCGCTTTATACCAAACATGGCCGCGAAGTGACTATGCCGGATGTAACAGGAATGCCGGTGGAAGAGGCCATGAAAAAGCTGGAAGAAGAAGGCTTTCGGCCCATTCTGGATAAAGAGGTTTTCAACAATTTTGTGCCAAAGGGGGTGGTCATCTCTCAGAATCCGCTGCCGGAATCAATTGTGAAAAAAGGACGGCGAACATATTTGACCGTCAGCAAAGGGGTAAAATGGGTCCGCGTCCCCTCACTGATCGGAATTTCGGAACGGGATGCACAGCTCCGTTTGCGCCAGCTGGAACTGGTACCCGGGGGGCCCTCTTACGAGTTTTCGTCGTTTTACCCGAAGGGGGTTGTGATCGCTCAGTCGGTGCCGGAGGGAGATAGTGTATCCATAGGAGATACGGTGCACATTGTGGTGAGTTTGGGAGACATCCCCGAGTATCTGGTTGTTCCGAATTTGATCGGCCGCAGTCTGAGGGATGCGAAAGAACAGCTACTGCGTTTGGGATTTCGCCTGGGGATTGTGACCTATCAGGTGAACAATGATCTGTTGCCGGAGACAGTCATTGCTCAATCCATTCCGCCGGATAGCACCGTGGATGTGGGCACAACCATTGATCTGGTCGTAAGTACCATTGAAGAATCGGGAGAAAGGGCAGCTGATGACGACACGAGCGCTGCTGGCGCCTTCTATCCTTAATGCCGATTTTGCCCGGCTGGAGGAACAGATCCGGGCTGTGGAACAAGGAGGTGCGGATTGGATTCATCTGGACATTATGGACGGGCATTTTGTCCCGAATCTTACCTTTGGGCCGCCGGTGGTAGAGAAGATCCGCAACGTAACGCGGCTGCCATTGGACGCCCACCTCATGGTAGAACAGCCGGACCGCTACCTGGAGGCTTTCCGGGATTCCGGGGTCGATCGGATTACGGTTCACGTGGAGGCGGGGTACCACTTGCACCGGACGGTGGACCGCATCCGCGAACTGGGGATGCAGCCTGGAGTGGCGATCAACCCGGGTACACCGGCATCCAGCCTGCAGGCCATTTTGCCGTTCGTGGATCTGGTGCTGGTAATGACGGTGAATCCCGGTTTTGGGGGACAGAAATTTATCCCGGAGATGCTCCACAAAGTGGACCGCATTGCCGGAATGATCCGAGCCCAGCAGCGGAAAATCTACCTGGAGGTGGATGGGGGAATTGACCTCCATAATGCCCTGTTGATCACCGCGCATGGGGCAGATGTTCTGGTGGTGGGCACCGCTATTTACGGGACNGAAGATGTGACCGGTACGACCAGGCGATTTAAAGAGCTTCTGGCTGTGGAAGAAGGGTAGGGAATTTTTCAGAAAATGGATCGTGTACGTGTCTGTACAGTGGGGCCAACGATTCCAGCGGAATTTTTGCGAAAATTGCTTCACATTGCGGCGGCCATTGTTCCGGCCGGTTATTTTTTTCTGGCAAAACCGGTGGTGGTGGCTGCTCTACTGCTGGCTTTGCTGGTGGCCGCCGTTGTTGAAACGATGCGTTTCCGCCACCCGCTTTTCCGGGTGCTTTTTGCACAGCTTTTCGGTCCGCTTATGCGGAAAACAGAACATCACCATCTAACCGGTGCTACCTATCTGATTATCGGGATGCTGCTTACTGTTTTACTGTTCCCGAAAACGGTGGCCATTTACGGGATGTTTGTGGTGATCCTTTCGGATGCGCTGGCGGCTGTTGTGGGCCGCCTTTGGGGGAAAATCCGGCTTTACCGCAGCAAAACCCTAGAAGGAACCGCGGCATTTTTTGTGAGCTGTTACCTGCTGGGTCTTTGGCTGNTACCATTCTCCTGGTGGGCCAGCGGGTTGCTGGCGGTGGCTATTGCGGCATGGGAGGTACGCTGGCATTTTTCTCTGGACAACCTGGTACTGCCTCTGTATGCATCCGCGCTCGCTTTTCTCCTGATGGGGATCTTTTGAACATCAGGTTTGATTCCCTTTCCGGTGTGTGAAAAATTTTCCAGATTTGCGGGAATGAAAACAAAATTCTTGACAAAGTAGGTGCGATTCTTTACATTGCAGCGGGTTATTAAATCGGTCGTCGGAATGATTTCTCCCGCCGTTTTTCGGCCCGCGAAATCATTCCAGGATTCCAAGAAGTAAGGAGGCTTTGGGCTTATGCAGCGCGGTAAGG
>MTOL01000386.1 GCA_002011685.1 Deferribacteres bacterium JdFR-76 | reverse complement strand
GTATTTCTCGATTACCCGGGAATAGTCTGGTTTTGGCTCGTCGGGTGGATGATCCCTGCGGCCTTCCTCAAATGCCCGGAATTCTTCCTCGTATTTTTCCATGGCACGGAAATAATCCTCCCGCGCCTTCTGAAAGTAATATTCAGCCAGCCGGAATAGAACCTTGTCCATAAAAGGAGACTGGGGGTTGAGGGCGTAAATTTTTTCACCATCCCGGATTCCTTTGTAGCGGAGGAGCCTTTCCTCGCGTTCAAATAACCGCACTTCGTTTTGATAAAATTCACGGAATTTAATCAACTCTTCCAGGGAGAATTCCCGCAGGAGGGAATCCACCCAGGTGGTTTTCTGGCCCGGCTCTGCTGCAGAGGAATCCACAGGCAGGCCCTCCTGAGCCATTGTGCCGGAAGGGACCGTCCAAAAAAGTCCGCACACAATCAGAATCTTCAAGCGAAGTTTCATCATCCGTTCGCCCATTCTTCCCAACCTCTATCTCTGTGTCTACTGTTTCTTTTCTTTCGGGCTATCCGGCATCTGGATGCGGGTTGAATCAGAAGCTGCCGCACCCGGTTCAAAAAGCGTTTCCACAGGAGCGCTGGGTTCTATCTCTGATACTTTTCTGACGAAATACTGCTCTTCAAAATACCGCTTCCGGGCTTCTTGCATTTTGCGCACTTTTTCCCGAATTGCTTCAATTTCAAGCCGATCGATAATGTCATCGTAGAATGCGATTCGTTTTTCCAGATCCTCAATTTCTTTCATGATTGCCCGGTTGATTACAGCCACGTTCTGCTGATATTCTTCTTTTCGGCTGTCAATGGTCCGCAGCCGTACAAAATCAAGGTCACTCATGCCGAATCCGGAAAAGTCAGCCCACTGGGTAAAATCCGTTTCCGGAATCTCCGGCTTGGATTCTTTCAGATAAATGGCAAAAAGATCCAGCCTTTCCAGCAAGCGGTCCAACTCATCTTTGCGGTATTCCAAGCGACTGAGGGCATCCAGATCGTTCTTCTGATGCGCGAGGCGGATCAACCGTTCCACCTGCCGGCGGTTTAGCTCAATCCGCCGCCGTTCTTCCGCAATCTTCTCATCCATTACCGCCAGCTTGCGCTGCATCAGTTCCGCTTCAGACTCTTTCCGGGCAAGCGGGTAATCGGCAAAAACGTCAACCCTGCGGACATTTTGCATACGCTGAACCACCACAAGGTCGTCTTCCAGTTTCTTCCGAACCCGGCGAATGCGTGCCGCCCAATCCTTGTAGCCGAGGGTATAGAGCATTTCCTGATATTTGGCTAGCTCGTCAATCAGCTCCACAAGCCGCTGTTCTTCATCCTGAAATTCCTGAATGAGCTGCAATCCCGGATCTCCCTTGTACTGCAGCACCTGAATGGCCAGAACCACATCCTTTTTTAGCTGTAGCACGCGGTTGTAAGCATACAGGTCACCGGAAAAGGCGGCTTTTTCCTCCAGGTCTTCCAGCTGATGCAGCAAATCAAACAGGCGTTCCCGTTCTTTGAACATCTCTGCCGAAATGGAACGCATGTTTTTGGCATTTTCCACATAGCGCACTTTGCGGATGGCCGTTTTTACTTTTCCGAGCAGGCGGTTGCAGTGGGCCGATAACATCATGGCCTCGTAAAAATAATCGGACGTGAGGTAATTCCACAGGAGCACATCCAGGGTGTGCAGGGCATCCTGATATCGGCTGAGGCGGAATTCGGCCCACGCCCTGGCCATTAGAGCCACATCCTGATCTGGAAACTCTCCGCGGATCTCGTTCAAGGCCTGCAGGGCATCTACCAGACGGTCCTGTTCATAGTAGATCAGCGCCAGTTTGAGCATTGCCTCATTGCGGATCGCCTCGGTCCAACCGGTGGGGTCCAGATATGTCTGTTTCCTGGCCACCTTTTGCAGCAGCGGAATTGCTCTGGCAAATTCTTTTTCGCGGAGCAGGTTCACAGCATGAATGAAATCCGCGGCAGGTTTCAGTGGAGAGGTCTCCTGAATATAGGCAAGAAACGATTCAGAGAGATCCCTCCGGCCGATGCGGCTGGCTACGACAGCGGCATAAATGGCCAGTCTGTCCTGAAACTGCTGTCCGCGGACCTCNTCCGGATCAATTTCCAGGGCCTGGCGCGCGTGCCGAAAAAATGCGTCGAAACGCTGGTCNAATTCATCCTGCATCATCAGCCGGTAGAGCGACCGGATGGCCAGCTGGGCCGGCGGATCAGCCTCGAGAATTTCTTCATAGATCTGTCGCGCCCTGTCATATTTGTGCTGCATCCAGTAGCACTCAGCCAGATAGAAACGGAAATCGGTGGCCTCATCCAGCGCATAGGCCGAAAGAATGTGCCGGAAATGCAGGGCGGCCACACCAAACCGGCCCTCGTTAAATTGTTTTGCTGCCAGCAAAACATCCTCGCGGAACATGCGCCGGAGCTGTTTCGGCGTGGCTGAATCGATCAGCTGCTCTTTCAGCAGCTCCGCTTCGTGCGTCTTCGCGCGGATCCACAGAATCTGCTTTGCTTTCCACTCTTCAAAATACTCCTCCAGACGCTGCTGATCGGCCGCATAATTGATGTTTTCGTATCTCAAGGCCACCAGAGCCCGGCGGTCCACCGCGCGCAGCAGACGGTCTTTGATTTCCCGGATTTGCAGATGGAGCGCCAGATCTGCTGGAGCAACTTTCTGATCCAGTGCATCTAGCTGTTTCAGGGTTTCAACCACACGCACCATTTCTTCGATGTAGCGGTCCAAAAAAGGACTCTCTTCGGGCGTTTCCACCTGAAAAAATCGGGCAATCTCTGTTTGAAGGCGGTCGATCTCATTTCGCAATGCCGCATTGCCCTGAGCCCGGAATCGCAGCTCTTCCAGCTTGTCCACAATCTGCAGAAGGCGTTTGACTTCGGAATGGTACTCGGCTATCAGCCGTTCCGCCACGCCTTTGGAGAAGGCACTTCCAATAGAAAGGTCGTTCCATTCCAGCAGCTCACGGATTTTCTGTTTGAGCTTTTCGATTTCCTGAAGTATGGAAGGATTGTTTGTCCGTTTAGCCTGTTTTTCAAGGTTCTGGAGCGAGTCGTAAAGCTGCAGAATGCGCGAAAGTTCCATGTTATACTGGTTGATGAGATCGGTAGGGATGCCCATCGCCCGGTCCAGCTCGATGGGATCCAGCGGGAAACCCTCATCCTTTCGTTTCCGGATTTCGCGGTTGATGCTCTTAATCAAGTCTGTCAGATAACGCTCCCGCACAATCATGGTGGCGTAAAAATCCTGCATGCGGCGGTCCAACAGTTCCTGAAGCCGCTGCTGCATGCGCAGGGAAAGCCACTGTGGATCGGATTTGGGTCGGGCTGTAAGGAAATCAGAAAATACAAGAAAAATGGAAACAGCAGCAAAACAGGAAAATTTCCTGATGACGGCAGGACGAAGGATCGTCTTCATGAATGCGTCTCACCTCTTTTTGACGGTTCCACCCAACAAATCTGGCACGCGCTCTCCACATTACGAGGCTATTCTACACTATGACTTATCGGCCGGATTGGGGATTAAGATTAGCGGGAAAAAAAATCCCTCATTCCGCAATGCTGGAATGAGGGATTGGAATGCAGTGGAGCAAAGAAGCGGACAGTTATTTTCGCGAAGCCACTTTCAGGCGGTTGGCGGCCCGCAGATAAGCGGCCCTTGCCCGGTCAATATCAATATCCGGTGTGGGAGCCTGAAGGCGTTTCTGAGCCCTTTCCAGAGCTGCAGCCGCCCTTTTGACGTCAATTTCGGTGGATTCTTCCACTGTCTCGGCGAGAATTCGCACCCTGTTTTTGAGAACTTCCAGAAAGCCGCCGGAAATTGCAAAGAACCGGCGTTTTCCTTCCGTTTCGATCTCCAGCTCGCCCACAGTAAGTGCGGCCAGAAGCGGTGCATGGTTGGCCAGGATCCCGAAATACCCTTCCGATCCCGGCGCTTTTACGTAGGTCACTGTTCCCGTAAAGGCCACCTTGTCTGGTGTCAGGATTTCGAGATCGAATGTCTTTTCGTACTGTTCGCTCATCTTACCCTGCTATTTGGATTTCAGTTCCTTTGCCCGTTCTACGGCCTCTTCAATCGTTCCCACCATGTAGAAAGCCTGCTCCGGAAGGTCATCGTATTCACCTTCCACAATGGCCTTGAAGCTGCGGATGGTGTCTTCCAGCCGTACATAACGTCCTGGCCGACCGGTAAACTGCTCGGCCACAAAAAACGGCTGGGACAAGAATTTCTGGATGCGCCGGGCGCGGTTCACGATGATTTTGTCTTCCTCCGATAATTCTTCCATACCCAAAATGGCGATGATATCCTGCAGATCTTTGTAGGTTTGCAGAATCCGCTGCACTTCCCGGGCCACCCGGTAGTGCTCTTCACCCACAATGCGTGGATCCAGAATTCTCGACGTGGAATCCAGCGGATCCACGGCCGGGTAAATGCCCAGCTCAGCAATCTGTCGGGATAGCACGGTGGTTGCATCCAGGTGGGCAAAGGTGGTTGCCGGTGCCGGATCTGTCAGGTCGTCAGCCGGCACGTAAATGGCCTGGACGGATGTGATGGAGCCGCGTTTGGTTGAAGTAATACGCTCCTGAAGCGCTCCCATCTCCGTCGCCAGGTTCGGCTGGTACCCCACCGCCGAGGGCATCCGTCCCAGCAAAGCCGAAACTTCCGAACCCGCCTGGGTAAAACGGAAAATATTGTCGATGAAGAGAAGGACGTCTTTTCCCTCCTCATCACGGAAATATTCGGCAATGGTAAGCCCGGTGAGCCCAACGCGCAGACGCGCACCCGGCGGCTCGTTCATCTGGCCAAAGACCATGGTGGTTTTGTCGATCACGCCGGATTCTTTCATTTCCAGCCAGAGGTCATTGCCTTCACGGGTACGCTCGCCCACGCCGGCAAAAACGGAATAGCCGCCGTGTTCCATGGCAATGTTGCGGATCAGCTCCATGATGATCACCGTTTTACCGACGCCGGCGCCGCCAAAAAGGCCTGTTTTCCCACCCTTGGCGTACGGCTCCAGAAGGTCAATAACCTTGATGCCGGTTTCCAGAATTTCCGTATCCGTGCTCAGCTCCGTTATGGGCGGAGCAGGACGGTGAA
>MTOL01000388.1 GCA_002011685.1 Deferribacteres bacterium JdFR-76 | reverse complement strand
TCCACCTGCCAAAAAAGAGCGGCTCGGCCGCCAAATCAAAACGGGCGCGTCCCGTTTCCAGCAGATTTTTCCACGGATTGTTCGGATCAGCAATCTGCAGGCGCTTCCAGCCCCCGCGCAGCGTCAAAAGATTCAAATCCAAGTCATCAATTTCCACCCGAGCACCTACAATGGCACTTCCGATCTTTTCCAGCCGCCTCTCCAGCCAGTCATCCGTGAAAAAGAAGTAAACCGCCAGCACCAAGAGCACAAAAAGCCCGGCCGCTGCAAACCCTTTTTTCCTCACGGTATCATCCTTTGTTTTTGATCCACATTCCCGCGGTAGGCACAATGTCTTGCACTTCACCCGGAAAAATCGGCAAGGTTCCGGATGCGCACATAGGTACTGTATAGCGAACTGCCCTTAATGACCTGAATAATCCTCAGCTGCTGGATTTTCGAATCCAGTTTTTCCCGGTAATACAGTATCCCTTTTCGGGCCAGAAAATACACGGGCCCAAGAAACACCAGACCGCAAACCAGGCTTCCCAGCACTACCGTGTTGTTAAAGCGGGTTAAAGGCATCAGAGGCAAATTGTACAGCCAGGTCCAGAAACCCTTCAGGAAGCGCACATCCACCAGAAAAAATAGTCCAATACGGTGGAAAAGCGGATCCAGCAGGTACGAAAGCAGGCCAAAAAAGGTCCAGCCCAGGATAACCGCCGATAAGTTCACATCCAGCAGAAGTACCAGAAGCAGTATCCCGAAGGCATAAAGATTGGGAAAAGGCAAAAATCCCAGCAGCATACCCAGCACGAACCCACCGGCAATCTGGGCGGGAGATGGTCCTGCCCGCAACACTTTGATCAGTCGGGCCAGCAGTTTCAGAAAAATCATCGGTCACCTACAGTTTGTACCCAATTTTTCGCAAGAAAGCCTTCCGCTCCTCAATGTCCTTTTCGGTTTCGATCCCCTGTGTGGATAGCCCATCGATCACACCAAGAACGCCACGTCCCTGTTCCGTTTCCGCCACAATTACTTCTGTGGGGTTGGCTGTGGCACAAAAGATCCGAACAATTTCCCGCACTTCTTTCAGAGCGGGCAACACATTGATGGGAAAAACGTTCTTTAGAAACAGGATGAACACGTGACCGGCGGCAATATTTAAGGCGTTCCTTTTGGCCAGCTCAATCATCTCCTCATCTGTACCGCACCACCGGACCAGCCTCGGTCCAGAAGATTCACAAAACGCAAAACCGAACTGGATTCCAGGAATGGTGGTAACCAGGGCTTCGTAAACGTCTTCCACTGTTTTGATAAAATGGGTTTGTCCCAGGATGAAATTGATCTCTTCCGGCTTTTCGATTTTGACCACTTTCAATTCCATGGCCTGTACCTCCCTGTTGTTCTATGGCATCCCCATTAGCTGCTGCTGATTGCGCAAATAATCGCGCAGAACCGTCCGGAGATTGTGAACCAGCCCCCGTTTACTGTTGACGATGTAAAGACAATGATTCACATGGAACAGTTCGTCCTGCAGCCGCACAACCGGGTATTCCTCCTGTCCCAATCTGCCATACAAGCGCCGCAGTTCCTCTTCAAAAAGTGGGACGATCTTATCCATCATGCGCAGCTGGGTATCTTCCAGGAAAATAGCAACCTCGGGCAGAAGCTCCCACACCCGGCTCAGAAAAAGGCGGACATGAGGCGCTTCCACAGCACGCGGCGGAGAGGATTTCACCTCCAGAAAGACCAGCCGCCCTGCCCACGATGCCAGCACATCGAAATCGCCGCCAACCTGTGTCTCCGACAGCGCAACGCGGTAAATGGCGTCAGAGCCGAATTCGTTCCGGAATACCTCCGCAATGTACCATTCCAGGGTTTCTCCAAAGTTGGTGACATGTTCCACGGCAAGCCGAAAGTGGTTTCCATCCCGGTCCAGAATTCCCATTTCCAGAAGCAGTGCAAGATACTTTTCTGCCGTGCGTACAGAACAGTAGCGCGTAACCGTTTCCTTGCGGATATCGTCCCGGTGTTCCAGCAGCTCCCGCAAAAACAGGCGGAACGAATAATGCCCCATTTTCTGATAGAATCGCCGGACATGCCCGGGGTTTTTAACCCTCCCCGGTAGCAGCCGGTCCGCTGGATTCCAGGACAGGACCCGAAAACCTCTTGCACGGATCAGTTGAAAAACTGTTGGCAGCTGCTCGACCGGGATTTCGTCCATTTTTTGCACTTCGCGAAGGATCTCTACGCCATCCGGATATTTGATGTTATGAAATCTGGAGTAAAAATCAAGCTATTTTGAGGAGCATTGAACCGAGGATTTGCGCGCAGTCCAAATGTCCCGCATTTGTATGATCTCTCCGGTCATCCCGGGCTGTAACAGGGCCATAATATGCCGCCACATCACGCTGGCCCTTACGGCCTTGCCCTGATCGTCTTCTGTATGGAATTGGCAGCGGCCCGCATCTCATCCGGTGTTCCGGCCCTCTCCATTAGAGGTACCAGAACTTGCGCTGATCCAGGAACTTGCGCTTTAGATCTTCTGTAAGCTTGTGAAATGCTTCATCCACAGTGCTGGCAAAATGAATGAGGTTCAGGTCTTCTTCCGAAATGGTCCCCCACTCCACAAATTTTTGAAAATTGATGATTTCACTCCAGTAATCGTGCCCGTAAATTAGAACGCTGATTTCTTTTTCCAGCTTGCGCGTCTGGACCAGGGTTAATACTTCGAACAGCTCATCCATGGTGCCGAAACCGCCCGGAAAGATGATCAGGGCTTTTGCCAGGTAGAGGAACCAGAATTTGCGCATAAAGAAATAATGGAATTCGAAATTGAGTTCAGGTGTGATATATTCATTGGGAAACTGCTCGTGGGGCAGGCTGATGTTGAATCCGATGGTTCGTCCTCCAGCTTCCAGGGCTCCTCGGTTTGCCGCCTCCATAATACCGGGCCCCCCACCCGAACAGATGATAAAGCGGTGACCATCCTTCAGGCTGAGACTCCATTCGGTGAGGCGCCGGGCCAACTCCCGTGCCTCCTCATAATATTCTGCCAGACGCAGCTGCGCCCGGGCAATCCGTGCCTCTGGCGAATTGCTATCTTCCCCATGCTGTTCAAGAACCGGCCGGTAGCGCTTTTCCGCCTCTTCCAGCGGCATGGCTCTGGCCGAGCCGAAAAAGACAATCGTGTCGCGCACCCGTTGTCTCCTCAGGCGCCGCTGCGGTTCCAGGTATTCAGCAAGAATCCGGATAACTCGGGCGTCACGGCTGTGCAAAAATTCGAGATTCTCATATGCTTTTTTCGGTTTCGATTTTATCATGGCCGTCTTCCTCCTGAACTCCTGCCGCTTCCCGTCAGGGCGGAAAGTTGCGGGTCAACCAGTCTGCGCTCACTTCGATAACCTGCTTGCGGTGTCTTACGGTCTGAAATGTATGGCCCGCATCCGGAATGAAATGAAAAGAAACCCCGGACTTATTCATTGAGCGAAATGTTTCGAATCCTTTCACGAAAACCGGTTCATCTTCTCCGCCCTGTACCATCAGCACCGGCAAATTGAGCTTCCGGAACGCGGAACGCACATCCCATCCCAGTGCCTCCTCAAAAAACTGGCGGTCGATCAGCCAGCCATCATATTCAAATTGTTCAACCCTGGGCACTTGCTCCACCGGCACGCCCATTTTTGCCTCAAAAAGCTCCCGGAAATCAGGGACCGCAGACCACAGGATCAGCCCGTCCACAGGACTCTGCTCGGCGCAGAGAATGGCCGTCGCCGCCCCCATGCTGATCCCAAGAACCACAACCCGACCGAACCCTTCCTTTTGCGTCCAGCCAATCACATCCCGAAGATTTTCGATGTTGATGGAAATGCGCGATTCGTGAAATTCACCGGCGCTATCACCAGACCCGAAAAAATCAAACCGAAGGGCCCAATACCCCAACCGCGCCAGATGCCGGGCCGCCTCCACAAAGAGTCTTTTGTTCTCCTGTTTGTTCCCTGTAAACCCATGACAAAAGATTACGGCTGTTTGAATCTTTTCTCTTTCCGGCTGGTGAACCATTCCTACCAGCTGAGCTCCCCTGCTCTGGAGGGTAATGGGATATTCGCGCACCATTATCAATCCCTCATTTTGCTTTCTGAATAAACACCGCCTGTTTTATGCTCTCATTAGAAAACGGCCGGTTAGTTGGAAAAAACCTCAATGAAATGTTCGGCATATTTTGCATTTTGGGAAACCGGAATTGTGAACTCAATATGATAGAACTCGTGCTTTTTTTCAACGATATTTGCGCCGCGGATTTCCCGCACCGCTTGCCCCACACAGAACAATCTAGCGCGGTACGTCCGTCCCGCCGGACCGTGCACCACGATGCGGTAACAGTTCCCGTCGAATTCTTCGCGGACCGGCACATATCCTTCAGAAGGGTTTCCCGCCCTGGGCCGAAACAGTGCCGGAATAAACTGGATGGCCTTTTTTAACCGAAAACCGACCCGNAAGGTACCCGGCAACGGGCCTTTCACGTGACCGCATAATTCGGATGCTTTTTTATTTCTCTGAGCCTCATTCAAAATTTGGTCCGGAACAACCGAATACCATGGCGGCCACTCGAAGTGAATATGCAAATCCAACCGCTGCTGCGTCCGGGCCTTCCATATGAATTCAAGGCGGTTACCGCTTCGGCGGTACGTAAATGAGAGCAACACAGGCCCAATCTGCCATTTCTTCACTTCCACGCTCTCCCAGTACACCGGGATTTGGGGACGAAAAGCCAGGGTTTTGTTGGGAACATCCGGAACCAGTCCCAGAACGCCGCGGTAGAACGGCAGTAGCACAGCCATTTCGCTCCAGGCCTGATGCTCGCACATGCCGGCAAATGCGTAGACGTCTCCCCGCAACACTTCCGGCATACAGCCCCGGGCAAAATCTTCCATCAATGGCCACTGATGACNCCAATGAAAAATCCCCTGCAGGGTACGTCCGANCCGGAATTCCGCAAGGGAAACCCATCCCCCGTACAAAGGCCAGACAGCCCCAGAATGATAGCCATCCGGACGGAAGTCCGCACTGTCATCGGGAAGCATTCGCACCCCCCAATCACACACAAAGCCTGCCGTTTCAATGGCCTCCATGGTGGCGCGGGAT
>MTOL01000042.1 GCA_002011685.1 Deferribacteres bacterium JdFR-76 | reverse complement strand
AAGCATGTCCCACCGGTGCAATTGTGGAACCACGCATTGTGGATAGCCGGAAGTGTATTTCTTATCTGACCATCGAGCACAGGGGCGACATTCCTGCTTCTCTTTCCCGGAAAATGGGANCCCATCTTTTCGGATGCGATATCTGCCAGGAGGTCTGTCCCTGGAACCGGAAAGCTCCGCTTTCTGCAGAAGCCGCCTTCCAGCCAAAATCCGGTTTTTTTCAGCCGGATCTGCAGGAATTCCGGGATCTGGTGTTGCACCGGTATCCTCAGGGGTTCCAGCGGAGTCCGCTGAAGCGGGCGAAAAAAGAAGGATTGCTCCGAAATGCGAATATCGCGCTTTGCAACAGCGCAAGTCGGCAGGAGGGTTGATCTGTAGGGCCCGGGAATTTTTATCGCAAACCTGACAATGTCCCTGCTAATCAGAAAAGAAGGGGAGTCGGCAAGGATTTCATTCCGTTCTCGCGCGAAGTGACAGCGGAGTTTCCAACCAAAATGTTTCCCAGAGAATCATATTCTTAAAAAACCTCCTCCTTGGCCCCGGTTTAGCGCGGAAATGCAGCCTCGTTCCGTCCCTCCTATGCGATTTGTCTTTTTTTAGCGTAAAATTTGCGTGTTTAGAGGGCAAAAAATGTCCCGCACCAGGGGACGCTCGCATCCAATCAGGATGGACTTTCGGATTGCTGTAGCCGAGATGATACTAGCAGAACGGCGCGATGCAGGGAACATGGTGCAAATGCGAAACACGAAAAGGCACCTTGAAACCGCGTGGCATGATTGGCCGGAAAAATACCTGTTAGAATTGGAAAAAAAGAATAGGCATGCGAATGAGCAAGCTGGATACCTGATCTGCCGCGGCTGGTTTTGAACGTTGCAAAATTTGATCTGGAAATAATGGCAAAATTTTTGTAAAATGCATGACAAAAACGACCCAGATTTAGTAAAAATTAGAGGCATAAAATGGAACTCTTCCGCTTTTTTTTATTTTTCTTCCTCGGTGTTGCCGGCCTTTATTACGGTGCAGAGGCTCTGGTACGGGGATCTGTGCGCATTTCGCAGATGCTGGGCATTTCACCTATGATCATGGGGCTAACGGTGGTGGCCTTTGGCACATCAGCGCCGGAATTTGCAGTGAGTCTGGTGGCTGCAATCCAGCACAGCCGTTCCATTGCCATCGGGAACATCATCGGCAGCAATATTGCCAACATTGGGCTGATCGTGGGACTGACCGCCTTTTTGCATCCGCTGGTGGTGAACCGGAGGCTATTGTTCAAAGAAGCGCCATTTTTGGTTCTGACGGCATTTCTGGCTTACGGACTTTTTGCCAATAATTTGCTCAGCCGAGCCGAGGGCGGAATCCTGCTCATCCTGATGATATTCTTTCTGACCTATATGATTCGCATTGCCCGGAGAGAACATGCAGCATTTCAGGCAGAGGAAGCCAGCCAGAAAATGGTTCAGGCCTATGAAGGGCAGTTCCACAAAATCGCTCTTATTGGGCATATTTACCGCAAATATGGACGCCGGGGATCGTTCGTCCTGCATATTGCTGTGGTAATAGTGGGCATCCTTTTTTTAACGCTGGGGTCCAACTGGCTGATTGTGGCAGCCAAAATCTTTGGCCGCATGCTGGGAATTAGCGAAATTGTAATTGGACTTACCATTGTGGCGGTAGGAACATCGTTACCGGAGCTGGCAACATCCCTTGTAAGCGCTTTTAAAAAAGAGGCCGATATCTCTCTTGGAAACATTATCGGAAGCAATATTTTTAACACGTTGTTTGTGCTGGGAGCCATCGGACTGCTGAATCCGGTAACCATCGACGCCAGTGTAGGGCAGATTCTGGTTCCCATTATGATCGGCTTTACACTGATATTTGTCCTGTTCATGTACACGGGAAGGCGGATTGTCCGCTGGGAAGCGGGAGTACTATTTTTGAGCTACGTGGTGTTTATCAACTATGTGTATTTTTGATCGGGTAGATTTGTTTGATTTTTCTTGAATTATGGAGTATTATTTTCATAAAAGGACAAGAGCTAAATTGGAGCTATGATTCATGGCGGTGAGGAAAATACGAATTTACGGTGATCCGGTTTTGCGTAAAATGGCGGAACCGGTGGAGGCTATTGACGACGAAATCCGCGAACTGGCGGCAGATATGCTGGAGACCATGTATGCCAATAACGGTGTGGGGCTTGCAGCCAATCAGGTGGGCGTACTAAGGCGGATTATTGTGGTGGACACGCAGTCCGAAGAGGATGATCCGGGCCCGAAAGTATTTATCAATCCCGTGATCCGTAACCCAAAAGGGGCAGAAGTGATGGAAGAGGGGTGTTTGAGTATTCCGGATATCCGGGCGGATGTGAAGCGGGCAAAAGAGTTCGATTTTGAGGCGCTGGACCTGGATGGTAACCGCGTGGCATTTCACGCGAACGGGCTGCTGGCGCGTATTATTTTGCACGAGGTGGATCACCTGAATGGTCGGCTATTTGTGGATTATCTTTCGCCGGTCAAAAAAATGATGCTGAAGGATCAGCTGAAGAAGCTGGAACAGAAGGCCCTGGCTATGCAAGCAGCCTGATGCTGATTGTTCGCTGTGCCGGCCGTTCTGTTCATTGACAATTTCGGAACCAGGAAAAAGAGCGAGGTGATCATGATAGAGGTATTTGTTGCTCTGGGAGGGCTTGTTGTAGGTGGACTTCTTGGATGGTTCGGTCGACAATGGTTTGCTCAGTATAAACGTTCGGAAGCTTTCCGCAAAATTGATGATCTGATCCGTCAGGCCAAGCGGGAAGCGGAAAAGAAAAAAAATGAAATCCTTTTAAAGGCGCGGGAGGAAAGACACCGCCTGCGGGAGAATCTGGAAAGGGAATATAGGGAACGTCAGGAACATCTGGAAGAACTGGAAGCTCAGCTTCAACAGAAAGAAAAGGAACTGGAAGACTGGAATAGCAATCTGGCAGTAAAAGAGGCCCAGCTCGAGGCGGCACAAAAAGAGCTGGAAGAGGAAAAAGCGCGTTTGGCGGAACGGGAAGAAGAGCTGGCGCGCATTATACGGGAAGAGAATGAAAAACTCTCCAATATTGCCAAGCTTTCCGTAGAAGAGGCCAGGCGTTTGCTGCTGGAAAATATCGAGAAAGACACCCGCCTTGAGGCGGCCCGGATTGCGAAACGGATTGTGGACGAAGCGCGCGAGAACGCCGTCCGGCAGGCCAAATATATTCTCACCGAAGCGATCGAAAAAGTGGCTTCCGATCATACCGTGGAAACCACGGTTTCTGTGGTAAACCTGGATTCCGATGACATGAAGGGCCGTATCATTGGGCGGGACGGACGCAATATCCGCACGTTTGAACAGCTCACCGGAGTGAAGGTTATTGTGGACGATACGCCAGAAGCGGTGGTGCTTTCTGGTTTCGATCCGGTTAAGCGCGAGATGGCCCGCATGGCCCTGGAGCGCCTTGTGAAGAATGGAAAGATTAACCCGCAACGGGTGGAAGAAGCGGTGAAGAAGGCCGAAAAAGAGATTGAACAGCACATCTGGCGCGCCGGAACGGAGGCCGTGAAAGAGGTGGGGCTGGACCGCGTGCATCCGGAAATTGTTAAAATGCTGGGGCGGCTGAAATACCGAACCAGTTACGGTCAAAATGTATTGCAACATTCCAAAGAAGTGGCCTTTTTGACCGGGGCAATGGCCGCCGAGCTGGGATTTGATGTGCAGCTGGCAAAACGTGCGGGCCTGCTGCATGATATCGGAAAGGCGCTGAGTCAGAATTCGGAAAGTACACATACTCAAATCGGAGTGGAATTTGCAAAGAAATACGGCGAACATCCGGTGGTTATCAATGCCATCGCATCACACCACGAAGATGAAGTAGCCGATAACCCAATATCAATACTGGTTTCTGCGGCGGATTCCGTTTCGGGTTCGCGTCCCGGAGCCCGACGCGAAACTCTGGAAGGCTATGTCCGGCGCATTGAAAGCCTGGAAAAACTGGCGGACTCCTTTCCCGGGGTCTCCAAAGCTTATGCGATTTCAGCGGGGCGGGAGATTCGGGTTATCGTGGAGCCGGAAAAAATTTCCGACGAAGAGGCCTTTCTGCTGGCCTCCGAAATTGCCAAAAAGATCCAGTCGGACATGGAGTATCCCGGCCATATCAAAGTAACAGTGATCCGGGAAACACGCTCTATTCAGTACGTGTAAGAAATTCGGTTTGACTTTTTGTACAGAGGCAGCTCAACTGAGCTGCCTTTTTTATTTGTGAGCGGTGGCACTTATTGGGGGAAATGCAGACATTCCCGACAAACTCGCCGGAAATCATCCTTGATTTTATCTTTGGAACTGCTTACCATTACTCAGCGAATTTGAGGAATGCGATGACGAGGGAATGGACGCGATTTCGGAGGGGCTCTGATTTTCTCTTCCTTCCGAGTTTTCGGTTGTCGTATTTTGCCGGCATTTCCGGAGCATTTCCACTTTTCCTTCTTGTGCAATCATTGTTTTTTGGGGTGCGGTGTTGTCCTGCAGATGAAATGAGGAGAGGGAGTCATGCAACCAACCAGTACGTTGCCCGGGTTTTTGCTTTTTCTGGCGGTTGTAATTGCCTCGGTAGGCGGGTTTGTTTATTTGATTGTTCAGCGGGTGCGGTTGCTACAGCTGGCCCAGCCTATCAACCGGTTTGATCGGCCGTTCTACCGTTTGTGGCTCCTGATTAAATATTTCCTTGGCCAGGCCCGGATCCTGAACCCGCGCTTTCTGGATGCGGGGATTATGCACGCCTTCATTTTCTGGGGATTTCTGGCAGTGGCATTGAATTCGTTCCATTTTGTCGTGGGCGGGTTCATACCGGGATTTCACGTCCCGGGTTTTGCTGAAAATCAACCGCTGGGAAAATTTTACATTTATTTCCGGGATCTGTTTGAGGCTTTTGTGGTGATTATGGTGCTGTATGCATTTTTCCGGAGGCTGGTGCTCCGGCCCAAGCGAATCACCCAATCGCTGGATGCCCTGTTTATTCTCACACTGATTTTTATTCTGATGATCACGGATTTTCTGATGAGCGGCGCCCGGCATGCAGCAGGACTGGATCAGGTGTCACCGGCGGGAAAGCTGATTTTTGCCTGGATTCCT
>MTOL01000292.1 GCA_002011685.1 Deferribacteres bacterium JdFR-76 | reverse complement strand
GCTCGATGGTCAGATAAGAAATACACTTCCGGCTATCCACAATGCGTGGTTCCACAATTGCACCGGTGGGACATGCTTCCATGCAGCGCTGACAGGAACCACAGCGGTCCGGAACCCGTTCTGTGGAGGGTGGCAGTTCACGGTCAATAAGAACCGTTCCCAGAAAAAAGAAAGAACCATACCGCGGGTGAATCAGGCAGCTATTTTTTCCAATCCAGCCCAGACCGGCGTGGTAGGCAAAAATTCTCTCCAGCAAAGGCCCCGTATCAACGTAAACGGCATAGTGGAACCCGGCTTTCCACTTTTTCTGAAACGCGTTTAACAGGTCCTGCAGGCGCCTTTTTATGAATTTATGATAATCATCACCCCAGGCATAACGGGAAATCCACCCTTTTCCCGGATCATCCAGATCAACCGACCGTTCCCTGCGGGTGTTGTAAAGCGCACCAACACAAATCACACTTCTGGCCCATGGCCAGACTTCGTTGGGATGCAGCCTCTCCCAGCGGCGCCGTTCCATATAATGCATCCCACCGGCAAACCCGCGCTCCAGCCAGGATTCAAAATGAACGAATTCAGCATACGGCCGAAGCGGTGTAAAGCCCACCAGCTCAAAGCCCCTTTCCTGTAGATATGATTTCAGGGATTCTCCGAATTCCCAGGTAGCCAGCGACCGGGTCATGCTTTTTCCAAACAGAAAACCTGCAATGAACAGAATGCAGCTTCCACCACTTGCCTTCGATTCCAACCCGGTTCCTGAAAATGCACCGTCTTCATTTCAGGACCTGTACCACTTCAGCTGCCATCTCAACACGGTTAAACGGCGGCATGATATAGGCCCCCTGAACCATCGTCCTGGCTTCCGCCAGGAATTCCTGAGCAATTTTTACCCCCTCTTTCGGTCCTTCTTCACCCGCTTTTTTCATCCTCTCGCGGATGGGTTCTGGAATGTACATTTCAGGTATCTCATTGTGCAGAAACTCGGCATGCTTCGCATTACGTAGCGGGAGGATTCCAACAAAAATGGGAATCTTTGCCGTTTCCACCGCCTTCAAAAAGTTTTCCAGAATTTTCAATTCGTAGATCGGTTGGGTGAAGGCGAATTGCGCTCCGGCCTCCACTTTCCGGAAAAAGCGTTCCAGTTCGCGCTCCATATCCAGGGCCACCGGATTTACCGCGACCCCCACAAAAAAGGAGGTGGCTCTGCTGAGGGTTCGCCCCATGAGGTCCTGGCCGTCGTTCAGCCGGGAAATCAGTTCAACCAAGCCAATGGAATCCACATCAAACACGCCGGTGGCCGTCGGAAAATCGCCGAGCTTGGGCGGGTCTCCGGTAATGGCCAGGATATTGCGGATTCCGAGCGCATGTGCACCCATTAACTCCGCTTGCAGCCCCAAAAGATTCCGGTCGCGGCAGGACATATGCAGAATGATATCGATTCCTGTAGCTTCCTGAATCAGGTGGGCCAGCACCAGGGGACTCATGCGTGCCCGCGCCAGAGGACTATCAGCCACGTTTACCGCATCGATCCCCCGGCTTTTCAGAAATGCCGCAGCTTCAATGAACCGTGTCGGATCAATTCCCCTCGGCGGATCAATTTCTACGCTCACCAGAAATTCCCGGCCAATCCGTTCTGCAAAGGGCGAGGGGACCGCTTCAACTTCGCTTTCTTCCATTGCAGGTTCTTCCACTTCCACCCGGACCGATACCGTCTGCGTCCGGGCGAAAGGCTTCAGCCCCGATAATCGTTCGGCAATCATCCGGATATGGGCCGGCGTGGTCCCGCAACATCCACCGATAATATTTACGCCCAGCTGTGCGATGCGCAGCGCATAATCTGCCATATATTCAGGAGAAGACAGGTAGATGTAACGCCCCCCAATCATGCGCGGCATGCCAGCATTGGGCATTGCAGACAAAAAAAGATCGCTTGCCTCGCTGGTGGCCGCCATAATCTCCAGTACTTCGAAAATTCCCTGGGGACCCACCGAACAGTTGGCCCCGACTACAGTGGCCCCAAGCTTTTTCAGTTCCCGCAAGACTTCCTGGGGTTTGTCTCCCATCAGGGTTTTCAGGTCTTCTGTGAAAGACATTTGGGCAAAGACGGGGGCTTCCAGATCCTTCGCGGCCAGCATGGCCTGGGTAATTTCCCGCAGATCTGTAAACGTTTCCAGAAGGATAAAATCGACTCCGCCTTCGAGCAGTGCCTCAATCTGTTCCCGGAAAATTTCCCTTGCTTCGGACAAGCGAATTTTTCCCACCGGTTCCAGCGGCATGCCCAGAGGCCCAACAGAGCCGAAAACCCACGCCTTGTCTCCGGCCACTTCCCTGGCAAGGCGGGCACCCGCACCATTGATTTCCCTTACTTTCTGTTCCAGTCCATGTTTTTGCAGCCGGGCCCGGTTTCCGCCAAATGTGTTCGTTTCGAGAATCTGGGCTCCTGCAGCCAGATACCCTTCATGGATCTCCCGCACCAGCTCCGGACGGCTGATGTTGAGTTCCTCAAACGAAACCGTAAACGGAATGCCGCGGTTGTACAGCATGGTCCCCATAGCACCGTCACAAACCAGAATCCGGGTCGCCAGAGCTTCCCAGAACGCCTCCCTGCGGGATGGTACTTTTTGTTTCATTCCCCTCGATTTCCCTTTGACACCGCTTTTTTCGTTTGCCTTTCTTTCACCGGAAAAAAATCAAACTTGTGTAAAAAAAGAACCGCCCGCGTTCGCTGGGCGGCCCTTTTGTTCCACACATCAAACCGGCTAATCTTCCACTTTGAAACCGATTTTCACCGTTACCTGATACTGACCCACCTGCCCGTTTTCAATCCGCCCGCGGATTTCAGTAACCTCGAACCAGCTCAGATTTTTTACCGTCTGCGATGCTTTGGCAACGGCTTTCTGGATGGCGTCAGTTACACTTTCGGCAGATGTACCCACTACTTCGATCTTCTTGTATACCGCATCCATGCCTTTTCCTCCTGCATTTTCTTTTCTGATTGGGTCCGCGCTTCAGGGGCCCACGTGAATGGTTTCTTCACCCCAGGGATTGCCCTCCACATCAAACCAATGTGGGTTGTTCTCCAGAGCCTGCAGCTCATCCTCCAGGATCGCTTTGTGTCCTCGCTCGAAATTCGCCAGATATTCAAACATGAATCGCCCGTTTGGATCCCGTGATTGGCGGGCCGCATCCAGATAAAATTGGGCGGCTTTTTCTTCAGCTTCAATAGCGAGTTTCAGTGCCGCTTCGTGGGAATAATCTCCTTCCAGCATCTCCTCAATTTCGGAACGGCCTTCTTTCTGCAGTACCGGTTCTTCCCCTTCGGTAACTTCACGGTATTTCTGGGTCAGGATTTCCTCGTGCTTCTTTTCCTGCTCGTAAAGATGTTCCAGTTTCTCCCGCACCAGCTCATTTTTTACGCGGCTGGCCATGCCGCGGTAAATGGCCTGAGCATTAATTTCCGCCTTGATGGCAATCGCCAAAATTTCTGGGATAGATAGATCGGGACTGACTTTCATGGCTCCAACCACCTTTTATTTCACATCATCCAGAATTTTTCGTTTCAGCTCCTCCACTACACCTTCAATCCCTCCCCGGCTGCTCATCACCTCATAAACCTTGCCATGGAATTCGGCCCGGGCAATGAGCATTCTGGGATTTACCCCTTCTGTCTGAAGATGAACGGGCGGTCCCTCAAAAACCTGGACCTTTACCGTCCCGATTTTGATGTTTTCCATTTCAAGATCTACATCTTTCTCAGCAACCAGAACACGCTGTGCCACGGTTCCCTCCTTACTTGGTAATTTCCTGCAGAAACTCGTCCAGAAGACGGTAATGTTCAATTTCTTGATCCTTCAGGCGAAGCAGTGCAGACTTGGTCTCGGATTCGCGCGCCTCCCGAGCCAGAATGTCGTAGAACCTCGTCGATTTCCGCTCCGCTTCCATCGCTATCCGGACACCATCCTCATCTTTCTGAATCTGCTGCATCACCTCCGGTGCCTTTTCGGGATTGGGAAAAACCCCGCTTTTCACGATTTCGCGGATGTAATCATCCGCCGCTTTGGTTGCGTCCATAAGCTGTTCCTGGAAAATGTCTTCCACCTTGATGTGGTCTTCAATCCAGCGGATGTGTTCTTCTTCGTCGGAGGCCAGTTTAAGAAAAATGGCACGGGCCCGGCTATTTTCGGCCCTTTTTGCCATGGCCTTGTAAAACGCCAAACCATCCTTCTCCAAATTCACAGCGATCTGCTTTACTTCGTACAAACTGAATTCCTGCGCCATGGTTTGCTCCTTCCATTTGGATCCAGCTACTGCCGCCACAAATTTTCGTCAGCGGTCATCTGCGCCGTGTAAAAAAACCGGTTTCGCTCCTTCCGGCAGGTTATTCTCCCGAAAGCATTTCTACCTAATAATCTGACGCCGCCACCGCCATTCGCCAATAATTGCAAAAATTCTTCCCGGGATAGAAAACTCTCTTGAAATTCTATTAAAAAGCGAAAAAAATCAACCCTTTTTGTAGAAGAAGGGAGCGACCAGAAAATGTCAGGCCATCCAGGTTTATTTCACAATTTCGACATCGGGAATGTCAATTTGCTCCGGCGTTCGTACCCGGTACTGATTGAGATACTGCAAAAACAGCAACACAATGACCAGCAAGGCAATCAACCAGATGAAAGAGCGTTTTTTTTGCCGCAATCTGGGGCTCCGGCGGAACTGAATGCGTCTCCGGCCCCCTTCTTCCACTTCGTGATCTTTACGTTCATCGTAATAGTATGGGATATAGCGGAATTTGCGGGTTTTGGGCACGCGGAATAGCATTCTTACACCTCAAAATGAAGGAATTCTCCGGAAATTGGCCAGGCGCTCGCAGAGCCAATCCTGAACCCAATTGGCCCGCGGTGTTGGCACCGTATAATTGTTTACCAGAAACACAAAACTGAATTCTTCACCATCCGCCGACGTCACATATCCCGATAGTGCGCGGACCCGCCCGATGTAACCGGTCTTGGCATGGACGTTCCCTTCCGCCGCTGTGCCTTTCATCCGGTTCTTAATTGTTCCGTCCACTCCCGCGATGGGAAGCGAATCAAAAAAATAAGGATTGTTCCGCATTTTTCTTAAAAGGATCGAAATTT
>MTOL01000146.1 GCA_002011685.1 Deferribacteres bacterium JdFR-76 | reverse complement strand
CCCGTAAAAACCCGAGCCGCACGGCCTCGCGCAATTGCAGAAACTGATTTCCACAATTCAGATCCGTGCCCGCTCGCACCGCCATGGCGGCCGCCTCCGGAGGGGATTCCACCAGTTTATGGAATTGCCAGATATCATAAATGGCCCCGCAATCCGAAACCACATAGCCGGCGAACCCCCATTTTTTCCGGAGGATTTCCGTCAAAAGATAGTGATTTGCGCAGCACGCTTCCCCTTCCAGGCGGTTGTAGGCGCACATTACCGAAAAAGCCCTGCCAATCCGGATGCTCCTCTCGAAGGCGGGAAGGTAGGTATCCCACAGTTCCCAGGGAGTTACCGAGGCGTCAAAACGGTGGCGTTCTGGCTCTGGGCCGGAGTGGACTGCGAAATGTTTGGGAGTCGCCACAACCTTTAGATAGCGAGGATCCTCGCCCTGCAGTCCCCGGATAAAAGCCACAGCCAGCGTTCCGGTAAGATACGGATCCTCCCCATATGTTTCCATGCCGCGGCCCCATCTGGGATCGCGAAAAATGTTGATATTGGGAGACCAGAACGTCAGCCCCTGGTAGCGGCCGCGCAACCCATGGCGCAAAAATTCATGGTGTTTGGCACGGGCCTCATCGGAAATGGCGCTGGCCACACGGTACAAAAGATCGGCATCCCAGGTGGCAGCCAGGCCAATCGCCTGCGGAAACACCGTGGCCACTCCGGCCCTCGCCACCCCGTGCAGGCACTCATTCCACCAGTCATATTCGGGAATGCCCAGACGGGATATGGCCGGTGCCGTATTTACCATCTGGGAAATTTTTTCATCCAGAGTCAGACGGGAGAGCAAATCATCCAGCCGCTTTTCAAGCGGCAGATCCGGATCCCTGAAGGGGTAAGGCCCCACCCGGGAGGAACAGCCCGGCAGCCAAAAACATGCCACCAGAAACACCAAACTCGCATGAATGATCCTTCCAGGCTTCATCTCTTCTCCCCGAAGAAAGTTCTCTGTCCTTCACCCGCATTCCGGTTTTTTCGCACCGGGCTCCCAACCGGACCACCAGTGGCGCTTTTCCGGTATTTTCTGTCTCCGTACGGATTTGGCCCCGCGCCAGCCTAAAACGGCCGGTTCAACTTTTCCCTCAAAGGGCCCGAACCTCCCATCCGCAGGATCAAATACGCGGGCGTCTTCAATTGCGGCCTTTCGCCAGCGATCAGCAACGGCCGCTCATGCCTTTCTACGGCACAGAAAACCGAACCGTCCACGCATAGTCACATGGAGGATGCTGCCTGATTTCATCAGGAATCTTCACCGCCACCCCTGAACTTCCAACCGGGCGCCAGAACAATTCCACGGAGGTCCCCAGTAGGGTTGCCCTGGCCTGTTTGGGCGGCTGGTATCTGGAAATGTAGATTTCAGACGGCGGCTGATGCTCCTTTTCGTCACCCAGATAAATCAGATATACGGAGCTGTCCTTCCCGCGCGTAAGGCGGACCTTTCCCTCAACATAGGGAGCAACGGGCCGGGTACCGTAAATGGCCTCGCCGTTGATCCGCATCCATGCACCGACCTTTCTCAGCCGGTCATAGGCATCGGGGTCCCACGTGCCATCGGGACCCGGCGCAATATTCAAGAGGAGGTTGCCGCCTTTTGCCACAATGTCCACGAGCAGATGTATCAGTTCGCGTGCCGGTTTGTAGGTAGCACCGGGCCGGTACGACCAGCTTCCCGTGGAGGTGATACAGGATTCCCACGGATAGGGAAGCATCTTTTCCGGCACCCGATTTTCCGGGGTCAGGTAATTCTGGTAAGGTCCCGGAACTGCCCGATCTACCACAATCAGATCGGGCTTTATTGCCCGGACTTTCCTGACCAGCTCCCCGATGCGTATGTCCTGGCTCTGGACGCGCCTAAATCGGAACTGGGGTTGATTCATCATTGCCTGAATTTCCCGGTCTGTGAGCTTGCGAACCCAGCCACCATCGAGCCAGAGAATATCCAGCGGGCCGTAATTTTGTACCAGTTCAAGGATCTGATTGTGCGTGAACTGGACAAACTTTTCCCAGCGATCGGGATACTTTTCAATGTCGTAATTGACATTCCGGTCCGGCGTGGCAAACCGACGCCACCAGTAGTAGTCGCTGTGCCAATCGGGTTTGGAAAAATAGGCACCGATCCAGAACCCTTCGTTGCGGAATGCATTGAAGATTTCCCGGGTCACATCGGCTCTGGGATGTTTGCTGAACGGACAGTCAGGAGCTGTAATCTTATAATCCGTATAACGGGTATCGAACATACAGAAACCGTCATGGTGTTTGGTTGTAAACACTACATATTTCATTCCCGCTTCCTTCGCGGCGCGCGCCCACTTTTCCGGGGCAAATTTGACCGGATTGAAGGTTAACTTTAGTTTTTCATATTCCNTTTTGTAGCGCTCGTAATCATCATATGGGCGCCGGCACCACGGCTCATCTTCGGAACAGATGGACCAGGATTCCACGATGCCCCACTGGCTGTAGGGTCCCCAGTGCATTAGCAGGCCAAATTTCAGGTCGCGCCACTGTTCGATACGCTGGCGCACCACTGGATCCGGGTCCGGGATGTACTTCTGTTCGGCGGAATACCCGGACCCGACCCCCTTCCCCAGAAAAACCAGCCAGAAGAAAAAGATGATCCTTTTTGCCTTACGCACGATCTCCTCCTTTCGCCCTTTTACCGCGCTCTCTGCACCTGAGCCCTGAACCTTCTGGAGGCCCATGTATTCTCACCGGAAGCATATGCCATCCCGAAAACGTCTGGGGCAATGCCCCCTACGGCCTTGCAACTGTGTGTTCATCCGGTGGCCATTTTTTCAGATAGCGAAATTGATATGTGTAGCTAAAAGATTCGCCACGTCGCAAAGTTACCCGGCGGGTGAGCAGTTCAAGATTCAGCAGGCTGTATCCGGGAATCCACCAGGTACGGATGCGTTCGAATTTCGCCGGGTCATAAGTTTCCAGAATGCCAAATCCAGCCTCATGGTTAAAAAAGGCATGACGCCCGCCAGCGACCGCTTCTTTCAGCAGGTGGGTTTTGGGCCCCTTATCGGCGCGGAGGCTATCGTTATAGCGCACCCAGCTGCCCTCCCGATACACATAGGCACTCAAGACCGTCCAGTCGTCCGTAGAAGTACCCGTCCAGAACTCGGGATGGACAACAAACTGGTAGTCTCGCGGTTCTGCTCCCCGGTGGAAGACGGTGGTCTTGCAAAAAATGGTCGCCGGGTCTGCGTCGGAAAGCCAGATCCGCCGTTCGATCCGCGAGCCACCGGGCAAATCGAAGCGCATCACCATCTGCTTGTCGTCGGATGTACCCTGGAAGATAAATTTGATTCCGTTCAGGTCGTCCATCTCGGCTGGGACCTCATCGAAGGCACCGTAGTCGAAATTGGTCTGCAGCATCTGGAGGAGTTGCCGCCCTGCCGGTTTGTACTCCATGACCACAACTTTGCCATTTTTTTCGGGAAGGGCAATTANTTTCCAGATATCATTCTCGATCTTCAGGGCAGGGATTCCAGGAACAACATCTTCCTGCAGCATGTTTGCGAACTCAGAAAAGGATGTTCTCTCACCGGTAGAGGTGAGCCCGTGTTTCGCTGCCAGCCGGATGTAATCCTGCACAACGTTTTCATAGCCGGGCGGATAGACGCTCCTGAGCCGGCCATCTTCGAAAACAAACTCACGGCCCGCTTCCACCATCGAGCGGTAGGCGGCGATGGAGATCTTTTCCACACGCAGGCGTACGGTTTCGTCTTCGGCTACTGCCAGTGCCCGCTTGAAATAAGCCAAGGCCCGGAGAGCAAAATCCCGGTTCAGGCCGAGGCTCCGGGGGTTGGCAAAACAGGTTGGATGATCGCCGTGTCTGTCAATCCAGTCGTAAATGAATTCCAGGTATTCCAGAACAATGGGCGCCGCCTTGCCATAGTGCAGCTGGCAGAATTCTTTGATCAGCTCGCGGCTGTCCAGTTCAGGGTTCCACAGACAGCGGGAAATCACATAATTGCGCAGGTCGCTCATTTCCCCGCTCAGGTTCATGGAATTGCCCTGAGCAAACACCCCTTTCACCCCGTGCCGCGCATAGAAGCGGATGGTGGNGCCGATATTCTGCAGATTTGGAAACGGTAAATCGTAATACCGGAAATCGGTTATATAGGTCCAGACGTATAATTCCCGGGTCATTCGGTTCCAATCTTCCAGTTCTTTCCGGAAGATACGGTTTTTCGGGCAGAAAGGATCATCGATGGCATGGATGCGGCAATTCTCGATATCCGCCAGCTGGATCTGGACGTTGGGTTCGGGCCGGATGTTTTTTGGGGGCTTGCGGGTGTACCAGTAAGCCAGGGTACCAATGAATTTGTCCGGGTGCTCTTTGGCAATCCGGCGCGCCACTTCGTTCACAAAACGGAGATGCGGTCCCATCGGTGTTCCTTCCCGCTTGCGGACCGCTTCGCAGGAATCACAGCGGCAGTACTGATCGTTATCGTTCTGACTGACGCTGTAATTCCGCCATTCTGGGTGCTCCTCCATCTGTATCAGGATTTTGCGACTAACAATGTCCACAACTTCCGGATTGGATACATCCAGCTGCGGACCGCCACCCCACATTTTCAGCTTGCGCTCCCCATCCACTAAGGCGTAATATTCCGGGTGATCCTTTCCGTACTCAGAAACGGGCATAAGTTTGAAAAAGGAATGGTTGATTAATTGCTGAGCGGTTTTTCCGCCGTATTTTGCGGAATCCGTAACGGTATTCACCCGCAATCGGGTGGCAAATTTGGGATTCCGGCGGATTTCGCCCATGTACGTGTAACGAAACAGGAAAACAGGTTTATAGCGCAGGTCTCGGCATGGTAGTTTTCTATCTGCCAGGTCCGGTGGGAAATAGGTATGGTCCGCTGTCAGAAAGCGGACGCCCAGGTACTGTTCAAAAAATTCGTACACCCCGTAGAGGGTACCGCGGGGCCGCCCGCCAGCAATGGCAAGATTGTCAGGACGCAGACGGATTTGCAGTTCTTCCTCGGCAAACCCCTCCGTTGAAAACCCGGCACTGCTTTCCCGCATCTCTCTGGAATCGCCGATAAATATATTTCCCGCCGGTTCAGGAGCGTGATGGACAATGGGCAGGCG
>MTOL01000205.1 GCA_002011685.1 Deferribacteres bacterium JdFR-76 | reverse complement strand
TAAGATTACGGCCCGCCAGGGAGAACAGGTGGTTGAGAAGATTGGCAAGTTGATTAAAATGCGGTAGACCGCGCGGTTGGGGGTGCCAAAGATGTTTTGACTGCCATTCCTGTTTCTGCACATGAAACAACAGCGGCGAAAAAGCCCGCAGGAAAAACGGACACAGGATCTTACGGGGGCGACATTCATGCAGGAGCGGAAGCGTGCTTGAACGGTCGCGGCAGTTTTTCATTCTGGTTCGTCTGCGGAAATGGCTGGCGGAGCAGTTCCGCCGCCTGCGGATGACCGAACATACATTTATGGTCATCCTTGCCGTGATCATCGGCGTACTTGGCGGATTCGGAGCCATCCTTTTCCGTTTTGCCATCCGATTTTTCCACGGNGCATTTTTCGGAACGTGGGNTTATTCCCTGGCCTATGTTCTTCACCTTCCTTGGTATGTGAAACTGCTTGCGCCGGTTATTGGCGGAGTAATCGTAGGACCAATTGTGTACTCTTTTGCGCGGGAAGCGCGCGGCCATGGGGTGCCGGAGGTGATGGAAGCCATTGTGCTGCGCAGCGGCGCGATCCGACCGCGGGTAATGGTGGCCAAAATTGTTGCCTCCGCCGTTAGCATTGCTGCCGGAGGGTCTGTGGGCCGCGAAGGGCCCATTGTCCAGATCGGCTCCGCGCTGGGGTCGGTAACCGGGCAGCTTGTTAAAGTTACGGGATCCCGCTTGCGGACGCTGGTGGGCTGCGGCGCTGCCGCCGGAATTGCTGCTACATTCAATGCACCGGTGGCTGGGGCGCTTTTCGCGGTGGAGATTATCCTCGGGGATTTCGGTGTGTCGCAATTCAGTCCGATTGTTATCTCTTCTGTAGCGGCAACCGTTGTTTCGCGCCACTTTCTGGGCAATTTTCCGGCTTTCCGCATCCCGCAATATGAGCTGGTCAGTGTATTTGAAATGCTCCCGTACGCGATTTTGGGCATCCTTGCGGCATTTGTTTCCGTGGCTTTTATCGTCCTGCTTTACCGGACCGAAGATCTGTTTGAAAAAATTCCGGTGCCAGGCTGGGTTAAACCGGCCATTGGAGGGGGGCTAATTGGAGCAGTCGGGATCCAGTTCCCGCACATCTTTGGGGTGGGGTATGATACGATCAGTCTGGCGCTGGAAGGAAAGCTGGTCTGGCATTTCTTGCTTTTCCTGGTGGGACTGAAGATCATGGCAACTTCGGTGAGCATTGGATCCGGTATGTCCGGGGGCATTTTTGCACCTTCCCTGTTTATGGGAGCATCACTGGGGGGCTTTGTGGGTTCCGTGGTCCAGCAGGTGATGCCTGCCAGCAGCGCGGGTCCGGGAGCCTACGCCCTGGTGGGAATGGGGGCCGTTGTGGCTGGAGCTACTCATGCACCCATTACAGCTATTCTTATTATTTTTGAGCTGACCAGCGAGTACCAGATCATCTTACCTCTCATGGTTGCGTGTATTCTCAGTACCCTGATCGCGACCCGCCTGAAACGTGACTCCATCTACACCCTCAAGCTTTCACGCCGGGGTGTAGATCTGTTTCAGGGCAGAGAAATCAATGTGCTGCGTTCCATTCCGGTTGAAAAAGTGATGCGCCAGGATTATGAAGTTGTCCGAGCGGACGCATCGTTCAAAACTTTGATGGATCTGACTGTGACCAGCCATCACACCAGCTTTTTTGTGACGGACCGCCAGAACCGGCTGCAGGGGCTAATTTCTGTGCACGACATCCGGAAGATCCTTTACGACGCCCGCGGCCTGGAACAGCTTCTTATTGCTCATGATCTCATGACCCGGCTGGACGCCTTTCTGGTGCCAGGGGATACCCTGGATATAGCCATGCAGATGTTCGGCCGTTCCGATCTGGATGAGCTGCCCGTACTGGATTCATCGGTGGATCGGCATTTGATTGGGACAGTGACACGCCACGATGTCATCGAAGCTTACAACCGGGAAATCCTCAAACGGGATATGGCCTCCTCAGTTTCCAGTTATCTCCGCTCGCTCCAGAAGGTGAAAAGCATCGAACTGATGGACGGACACTGGATGGTGGAGATGGAAGTTCCCGGGCCCTTTGTCAACAAAACACTGAGGGAGCTCGATCTGCGCCGCCGTTACGGTGTGGAGGTGGTACTGATCCGTAAAGCCTACGATCCGGAGAGAGGCGAAGAACACCGGATCGAAACACCGCAGCCCGATACCAGACTTGAATTTGGCGACATACTGCTTCTTGTGGGTCCAAGAAATAAAATTGAAGATTTGCAAAATCTTTAGTAGAATTTCGCTATGTTTAATGAAGCGGTGAAGGGACGAGGGTGATATGTCCAGATTGATGGTGAGTGTTTCTGGTATCCGGGGAATTGTGGGAGAAAGTCTAACGCCGGATGTTGTTCAGCGGTATACGGCTGCTTTTGCGGCTTCGATGGGGCGCCGCATTGTGGTGGGGCGAGATTCACGGGTGTCCGGCGAAATGGTGGAACATCTGGTCACAGGCACCCTGCTGGCCATGGGTTGTGATGTGATCCGGATAGGAATTTGTCCCACACCCACCGTCCAGCTGGCCGTTGAGAATTTGAAGGCCAGCGGGGGAATTGCCATCACTGCCAGCCATAATCCCATTGAATGGAACGCTCTAAAATTGATCGGTCCGGATGGCCTGTTTCTGGATGAACAACAGGGCCGGCAGGTTGTGGAACGTGCCGAAGGAGGCGATTACGAGCTGGCCACCTGGGAGCGCCTTGGGAAAGTGGATTTTTACGGGGAAGCCATCCGGGATCATCAAGCTGCCATTTTGAAATTGCCGTTTGTTGATCTGGAGGCCCTCCGCCGCCGTAAGTTCCGGGTAGCCATTGATTGTGTCAATGGGGCCGGCGCCGTATTTTTTCCGGAATTTTTGCAGCAACTGGGGTGCGAAGTCCGGGCCATAAATTGTACGCCGGATGGGCGATTTCCTCATACGCCTGAACCTGTACCGGAAAATCTCACGCAACTTTCCCGGTTTATCCGGGAACATCCTGTGGACGTGGGATTTGCTGTGGACCCGGATGCTGACCGGTTGGCTATTTTGAATGAGAAAGGGGAACCGATTGGCGAGGAGTACACTCTGGCACTGGCAGTAGCATTCATTTTGGGCAAACGGAAAGGCAAGGTGGTAGTTAATGCTTCCACCACCCGGGCCATCGATGACATTGCTGCCGGGTTTGGGGTTCCGGTGATCCGGACGAAAGTGGGCGAAATTCATGTCGCCAAGCGGATGCGGGAGGAGCAGGCGGTCATCGGGGGAGAAGGCAATGGCGGCGTCATTTTGCCGGAGGTGCACCTCGGACGGGATGCTCCAGTGGCAGCGGCCCTGACCCTGCAGCATCTGATGGAATCCGGTAAACGGCTTTCTGAGCTGCATGCCTCCCTTCCGCAGTACCGGATGGTGAAAATGAAAGTTGAGCTGGGCGAGGTCTCTCCGGACGAGATCATTACGAAACTGGTGGAGAAGCACAGCAGCACGGAAGCGGATTTCACCGATGGGGTAAAATTTCTTTTTGACCGTTCGTGGGTGCACCTGCGGAAATCCAATACGGAACCCATCATCCGGGTGATGGCAGAAGCGCCCACAGCTGAGGAAGCACATCAGCTGGCGCGTCGGTTCCGGAACGAAATTACAAGATTAATGGAATAAAAAGTGCAAAGTACCGTAAAGAAGGCCCAACATGGGCCTTTTCTTTTTGAAAAAAGAATGGATCATAGGGGCAGGCGATGAAGCGGTCATTTGTTATCACAGAGCTGTTGAAGAAGAAGCGGGACGGTGGCACACTGGATGCCGAAGAACTGGAATGGCTGATCCGGAATTATGTAAAGGGGGCCATCCCTGACTACCAGATGAGTGCTTTTCTAATGGCGGTGTATTTCCGTGGGATGAGCAGTGATGAGCTGCTCAATTTTGTCCGGATTATGCGCGATTCGGGAGCGAAGCTGGACCTGAGCCGCGTGCCGGGGTTTCACTTGGACAAGCACAGTACGGGAGGTGTAGGGGACAAGATCAGCCTCGTTCTGGCACCGGTTCTGGCGAGTCTGGGGCTTTCGGTCCCAATGATTTCCGGCCGGGGACTTGGCCATTCGGGTGGCACGCTGGATAAACTGGAGGCTATTCCCGGGCTAAAAACGAGAATCCCGGTGCAGCGGTTTGTGGAAATTCTGTCGCAGGTAGGGTTTGTGATCGCCGGTCAAACGGAAGACATGGTTCCGGCGGATAAAAAGCTGTATGCCCTACGGGATGCAACTGCCACGGTGGATTCCATTCCTCTGGTGGTGGGAAGCATCCTTAGCAAAAAACTGGCCGAGGATCTGGATGGGCTTATCCTGGATGTGAAGACAGGGAAGGGGGCATTCTTTCCAAAGAAAAAAGATGCGGTGCAGTTGGCCCGGATTCTGGTTGAAATTGCCACGGAGTTTGGCGTAATCACCCGGGCATTGCTAACCAGCATGGACCAGCCTGTCGGGTATGCTGTAGGAAATTGGCTGGAGGTGGTGGAGACGGTAGATTGCCTGACTAATCAGGGGCCAGAGGACACCATGGAGCTGGTAGAAGCACTCGCAGTGCTTGCACTGCAGGTTTCGGGCGACCGTCATCCGCTGAACCATCAGCTGGCCCGTATTCGCAAAGCAATTTCCAGCGGGGAAGCATTTGACCGCTTTTTGCGCTACGTTTCGCTCATGGGCGGCGATCCAGCAATTCTGGAACACCCGGAACGTTTTCCACTGCCCAAACCGGTGGTGTATACGGCCCCCAGGGAAGGCTATATTGAAGATCTGGATGCCTACCGGATCGGGATGGCGGCTTTCTACGCCGGCGCCGGCCGCCTGAAAGTGGAAGATCCGGTGGATGCCGTAGCCGGGATTCGGCTCCACAAAAAAATGGGAGATTGGGTTCAGCAGGATGAACCGATCGCCGAGATTTATACAGTCCGCGTGGATATGTTAGATCAGATTCTGGAAGAAATCAGTTCCGCCGTGCGGATCATTCCGTATAAACCGGTACAGACCGAGCCGCTGATTTACGGTGAGGTAACCCTTAAAGGCGAAATCAGGTCTTTTCCGTAAAAGGATTTTGCCTGGGAGGTGCTCCGGCCTTTTATGCATGAAACATCCGGTC
>MTOL01000359.1 GCA_002011685.1 Deferribacteres bacterium JdFR-76 | reverse complement strand
AAGGTCTATAATTTCTGGATTTCTTTTGGAATTTAAAAGGAGGATCAAACCATGTATAGATTAGAGAGAATGATTTTGGTTTTTATTGTCAGTCTTGCTTTCCTGGCGTGCCAAGATTGGGTTACAAGTCTTGATCCGTTCATCGATTCGATTGAAGATCGGGAACTGAATAGCCCGGATAAGATTCCATTTTTGATCCGTGGTGTTCAGCAGCAGTTCTCGTACACGATCGATGATCTGTTTGTCAACGTTGCAGGGCTATCAGATGAGTTCATTTTCGATCTGCGCACTCCGACGGCCGTTTTCCCTCAGTTTGGAGAAATCGATCAGGGGCTCATTCTCCTGACCAATTATCAAATTGAGGCCATTAATTCCAATATCGGTCGTCTCCGCTTTCTTGCGGACGACCTGTTGGAAAGGGTCAAGAAGATGAGCGGCGTCGATGAAAGTGCGATGAGGAACGTTCAGTTTACCGGTAATTTCTATGGCGGGATTGCCCGTTATCTTGCGGCAACCTACCTGGGGCTTGAACCCACGCGTGGCGGGGCTCCAATCGATAATGGTCCCTTTATTCCTTCTGATCAACTTTATGACCTGGCAATTGAGAAATTCCAGGCCGCTTTGCAATATGCGACCGCCGATNAAAAGCGGGTCGTATATTCTATGATGGCAAAAACGTATCTTTATAAGGGAGATTACCAGAATGCACTTAATGCAGCCCTGTCTGGTCTTGAAATGGGCGATCCACCATTCCAGGCGCTGTATACTTCGCAGGAACCGAACTATTTTGATATCGAGGCTGGCTCCCAGCGGCATCAGTACACTGCTGATCCCAGATTCAAGGCTTATGTAGATGAAGATCCAGCAGAATCAGCCCGGATTCCTCTGGAACCCATAAAAAGCCTCGATGGATCCACGGAATTCTACATTCAGAAAAAATACCCGGCATCCGATTCTCCCATTCCCTTTGTGACCTGGCAGGAGATCTACCTGATTCGTGCGGAATGTGCCCTCCGTGGCTTTGGGAACGATGATCCTACAGCCCTCATCAATGCGGTTAGGGCTTCCCATGGCATTGCACCTATCAGCGGCACAGCAAACATGGATGTATTGATTAANGAACGCGATAAAGAGCTGTTTTTAACGGGAGCGCGTTTACCCGATCAGAGGCGGTTTAATCTTTGGCATTTGGGACCGGGNACCTGGCAATATATCCCGATTGATCAGCGCGAAAGGGACTACAATCCCAATCTATNATGGGTGGTGGAGATTTCTTGAATCGTGCACAAAGCAATAATCTGACAAATCTCTGATAAGGGACGGGAAGGCCGTACAATACATAAATCATCCCTGCAGATAGGGCCGTTTGCAGAAGAGCAAGCGGCCCTTTTTTTGATGTATTAACCGGTTATTCTATGTTTGTTTCCGCCGGTAAAACGGACGGCTTTGGGCGGTAGGTTATCCGGATGTTTTTCAGCTTGGTCCATTTTAAAATGATCCCAATTAAAAAGTTTAATGAGAATTTCTGCGGAGGTGATAAAACTCCATGTTCAGATTTCTATCGGAATTTACGTTTCAACATCTCATGATCAAAAACGTCACACAAAGCACGTTCTACGTTTGGCATATGAGGCAAAATAGTGTAGCATTGCCACGTATGATTGTTCGAAAATGCCCGGCCATTCGTATGCTGAAAAGGCTCCATATGAATTAACCTGGAAATAAAGAAGGCTTGGAAAATTGGACATTTTTTCCGTAAAGATGTCTTGACTATTCAAGAAAGGGCGGGTTATTTATTTAAAAAATTTCTGAGAAAAACTTAGCTGGAGAGTTCAGGGGATTTTGATTTTGCCCGTGAGGGACTTCCCGCTTGATGAAAATTTTCCAATAGTCTTTGGAAGCGGTGTGAGATAGATTGTAAAAGGTCGCAGGAAAATCTCGCAGGTTTGTATATTTAACCATTCTGAGGAACCATGTTTCTTTCTGAATTCAGCATGAGCAATAAAAAGAACCAATTTGAAGAATGTTCTGACCTGACTACATATCGGAGTCTTGCTCGATGGCTGTATGGAACCTTTATTATTTTGGCAGGCTCTTTGGGAAACCGGTTTAAAGGCTGTGTTTTATTCTTGGATCTGACTTGAGTGTTGGAAAGGGCATCAATTCAGGACGAAAGATTCTTGCGGTTTTTATTTGGTAGCTTCTTGTGAACTGTTTTCCTCTAATTCTTCAGCAATTTTCTGCATGGAATGTAATGTAATTTCCACGAATTGCTCNAGGGNGATTCCCAGTTCTTTTTCGCAGGAGCGGATGTGTTCCCGGTTTACAGCTGCGGCAAAGCGTTTTTCTTTCAGCCTTTTTAGGACGGACTTCACCTTAACGCTGCGGATACTTTTGTCCGGCATAATCTTGCCCACTGCCATAATAAAGCCCGTGAGCCCATCCACAGCGAAAAGGGCTTTGGCCATGCGTGTGTTTCTGGGAAGATTCTGGTATTCGTTATGGGATCGTACAGTCAAGATCCATTCGTCCGGGAAGCCGATTTCTTTCAAAAGACGGATGCAGGTTTCACCGCAGTGTTCCCGCATATGTTGTTCATACTGCTCCTTGGGTGTGATCTGTTCGACATCGATATCGTGCATGAGCCCACAAAGCCCCCAAGCTTCTTCATCTTCGCCGAAAAATCGGGCCAGCCCCCGCATTGCTGCCTCGGTCGCAAGCAAATGCCGTAGAGTGTGCGAACGTACGTATTTTTGCAAGTGGGATAAACATGCTTCGCGGGTTGGATGAGGCCTGTCCATTCTGGTTACCCTTCTTATCGCCGATGTTTGCTTTTTTGACCCTTATTATTTATAATATCTTTGCAAAATCCCTGAATTTTTTCAAGTGAATTTCTGTCTGGAAACATTTCCGGACATGGTGAGTGTGTGCTGCATACCAGAGCAACGGAGCCAGTTTGTTCCTTCCCGGCTCATATGACAGAGAATTTTTCGCGGGTTTGGATCTTTACGTGAGATGTTCCGGATTGGTCTGAACGGATGCGCAAAAAAAGATTGATTTTTCTCATCCTTGCTGCGAGCCTTGGTGCCCTCTGGGGACAATGTTCCCGGGTTGCAAATCCGCTGCAGAATCTCTCCCATGGTGATCAAGGTATTGTCTCCATTTTGGGGCCCAGCCTCACAAAAACGGGGCAAGAATTGCCTTTCTACCTCAGGACAAAGCGGCTTGCCCAGAAAGAACGGGTCCAGTGGTATGTGATAGGCGAAGGGGAGATTGTGAGTTCGGGATCAAAGGCCATCTGGGTTCGCGGGCTTTTTCCGGACACCCATTTTTTTCTGGTGTGCGAATTGTATACATCCAATGACGTGCTTATTGCGAGAAATTCCAGGCTGATCCGTACATTCCGTCAAGCGGTTGTTCTAAAGGCGGATGATTTTATCCCTGATGTCAACTCACATATTGCGCCGCAATGGAAAAGGTTTGTCCGTTTTATACGCGAACAGAACCTTTGTGCGAACATCGGTGTTGTGGGCCGATTTCTGGAACATCCACCAGAAAACTACCGCCTGTACTTATTGGCACTTGCCCGGGATGCACGTTTTGAACTTTGGAATCACGGGTATTACCATTCACTGATCTATGGAGGAGATGGTCGGGTATTCTCGGAATTTTTTGCGCGCTCCTACCGTTTCCAGTACGAAGCGCTTGAAAGAACCCAGAGGGTAATGAAAGAAAAACTCGGTACCGAACCGCATGCTTTCGGTGCTCCCGGAAATCTGTTTGATCATATAACGGTGCAAGTTTTGCAATCTTTTCCTGAGATTCACGTGTGGTTTTTTGGAAAAAATAACGGCCGCCAGATGATTTTTCCCCGGACCGTCGAAGCAGAATATCCAACAGGACGGCCCAATTTATCTGTATTTGCAACCGGGTATGATCCCGAAGAGGAACTAGTGGTGCTTCAGCTCCATCCAGCAATGTGGGACGAAAAGGATTTCGGTGAATTTGTAAAAATCATAAGATTCCTACAAAAGTACCAGGCAACCTTTGTTTTGGCGGAAGAATATTATCAGTATCGGAAATGGATCCAGCAGAACGTTATGCCGCGAGACAGTCACAAAGATTTCTGGCGCGGGGGTCGTTTGCATTAATTTGGTGCTGGGTGTTTGAAGTCTGCCTGTTTCGGAGGGGAAATTGGCTAGGTAGATTTTGGGAAACTCAAAAGAAAAAGGGTGGCCGCGGGGGACGGCCACCCTTGGGGATTGGGGCTCTGTATGGTTTGGGGTGCGGCTACTTCTCCTTAGATTCGAAGTGCATTGATTCAAGCAGCCAGTAGGCGTGATCCCGCCAGCCAAGATCTTCTTCGTGCGGCGGGACCAGATCTGAATGATCCAGCCTTGCCAGAAGCTCCCGGGTGAAATGGCGCGTGCCGAGAATGTGTTCGCCATTGGATGCCAGATCAGCGGGCCGGTAGCCGATCCGCAGAACATTGGCGATGGCCCGTTCAATGGCCCGGGCAGCGTGTTCCATCTGAAAGGAATACCGGAACATCAAAGCAACAGAAGCAATGGCGGCAATGGGATTGGCCCGGTCCTGGCCGGCAATATCGGGAGCAGAACCGTGCACCGGTTCGTATAGCCCTGTCCGTTTTCCCAAGCTGGCCGAAGGTAACATACCCAGCGACCCGGTTAGCATGGCTGCTTCGTCGCTTAGGATATCGCCGAACATGTTTTCTGTAAGAATCACATCGAACTGCTGCGGGTTGCGGATGAGCTGCATGGCGCAGTTGTCCACCAGCATATGTTCGAATTGCACCTCCGGGTAACCCTGTGCGACTTCCTCGACAACCTGCCGCCAGAGCTGGGAAGTAGCGAGAACATTGGCTTTATCTACAGATGTTACTTTTTTGCGGCGGTTCCGGGCCAGCTCGAAAGCTGTGCGGGCAATCCGTTCGATTTCGCGCTCGTCGTACTTCATTGTATCAACGGCCCAGCGTGGACGGCCCTTGCTGTGCACAGCCTTGGGTTCGCCAAAATACAACCCTCCCGTAAGTTCCCTAACGATGATCAGATCTACATCCCGCACGCGGTCGGCTTTGAGCGGCGACGCATCCACCAGCGCCGCGTAAACCCGCACCGGCCGCAGGTTGGCAAAAACCTCCAGTTCTCTACGCAGCTGAAGAA
>MTOL01000048.1 GCA_002011685.1 Deferribacteres bacterium JdFR-76 | reverse complement strand
CGTGTGCTCTTCCGATCTACCAACAGGCTGCCGAAACGGTGGAACGCTTGCGGGGACGTATTACCGATGACGGAAAAACTCGATTCATGGAAAACAAGGTTCAGATCTACGCCGGCATCATTGGACTCCTGGCCGAACTGCACGAAAAGTATCCGGAAGACGGATATGATGAACTGGCATTTTATTATGCAGAGCGGGCGCGGGCGCGTTCATTTCTTGAAATGATCGGACGGGGCCGGCTTTTTCTCCGGCTGGGGGAGATTCCGGAGGATTTTCGGCAGAAATATGTTTCAACTTTGGATGCACTCCGCCGGAAGCATACCCACCTTTCCCAAGAACTTGCAAAAGAAAACGGCCGGCATAGCGTGGAAAAAATATTGCGTCTACAGGAAGAAATAGAGCGACTGGAAAGGCAAAAAGTTATTTTGCAGCGGCAGCTGCGTGATATGTTTCCACGGTATTATGATCTAACCCATCCCGAGATTTTTAGAGTGAGCGATGTGCAGCAGAAAATTCTGGGGACCCGGCAGATTCTTGTTGAATTTTTTGTGGGGGAAAAACAGACCTACGTTTGGACCATTACCCGAAACCGCTTGCGGTTTGATCGGGTCCCGTTCGGCCAGCAGCGCCTTGCAGATCTTCTTGACGGAATCAGCCCGCTGTTCCGCATGAAAAAAGACGTACGGGATGTGCGCTTGGATTACCGCTGGGCCAATATTCGGCCCGAGAAGCTGCACAGGCTCTACCGCATCCTGTTCCAGCGGGTCGCAGAAACCCTGATCGAACCGGGGGCAGAAATTATAATAGTGCCAGATGGGCTGCTTTATTATTTCCCTTTCGAAATACTGGTTACCCGCTACAGCAGCAATTCGTTACGCTATCTCGTGGAATCCCATCCCATATCTTACTCGATCTCAGCCAGTTTACTGAACCCGGCTCTGCAGCGGCATAACGGCTCTTCCCGCGGAATTCTGGCTATCGGCAATCCGGATTTGGGAGGACTGGAGGGCAGGTCGGTGTCTCTCTTTAAGCCGGATGTCCGCAGGAGACTGGAACCGCTTCCTTTTGCCAAGCTGGAAGCCGAGACGGTGGCCCGGCGTTTTTCCCGGCGAATGGTGCTGGCCGGCCGGGAGGCGACGGAAAAGCGGTTCAAGGGAACCGCCGGGTCATTTCAGATTATCCACCTGGCCGCCCACAACATCGCTGATGACCGACAGCCTATGTATTCCCGCATGCTTCTTGCCCACAGCAGCGGCGAAGAAGATGACGGTTTGCTGCAAACATACGAGATCTATAATCTGAGGCTGCAGGCCGATCTGGTTGTTTTGAGCGGTTGCGATACCGGTCTGGGACGTTTGAGCCAGGGGGAGGGACTGATCGGGATGACCCGTGCCTTTTTCTATGCCGGTACACCCAGTCTTGTTGCGAGCCTCTGGCCGGTGAATGACCGCTCCACCGCCCGGCTTATGGACGAGTTTTACCAGAATTTAGAGCGGGGAGTTTCGAGGGCCAAAGCCCTGCAGCTGGCGAAAATCAGCCTTATCCGCTCAGCTGGATGGGAGAAGGATCCCTTTTACTGGGGAGCCTTTGTCCTGATGGGGGATTGGCGGCCCGTGGAAATACGGTGATGAGACGTTTGTAGCTTCCGGCGAATTCCACAGGTTCTTGCTGGGTGATAAAGACCAGAACTGTTTTGTTCCGAAAGGGTGGAGGAATTTTATTCGAACAGAAAAACTGAAGCCCTGACGGAAAAATCCCGATCTTTCAGAAAACCCAATACCCCAATTCGGTTCATGAGCGAACCGTCCAGAAAGAGCAGTTCGGTTTAGGTACCAGTACCGCAGATCGCCGCTGTTTTCTAGCGAAAGGGAGCCGGTTGGATTAAAGGCGGGCCATTGCATTTAGCCGGGCTAGCATTTCCCGGGCAGCCGCCTTCCGCATCAGGTTGGGCCGGCGGATTTCCAGGATCTTCGCAAAATAGGAGCGCGCCCGCTGTGGTTCATTTAGCATCAGATAGGCTTTGCCGAGATACCACAGACAATCTTCCAGGTAAAAATCGTTTTCTCCGGCCNGTTCCATTGCCCTGTTGAGCCATGTAATGCCATTCTTTACTTTCTCGGAGGAAAAGCCATAGAGCAGGCCGGGCAACTGTTGCCGTGCGTCCAGCAGATAAGCTATTCCGAGGGAGAAGCTTGCCTGAAAATGGTCCGGATGGGTGTTCAGGTAAATCTGCAGTTTTTGGATGGCCTCGGAATAATGCCCGCTGTCGAGCAATTGCAATCCTTCTCTAAGCACGTCCGTCTCGATGCCCGCGGAGCGTATGGCACCCAGCTTTTCGGGCTCAATGCGCGCCAGAGCCAGATAAGGGGGGCGGCTGAAAAAGGCGTATCCGTATACAATAGCCAGCAGACCGGCCAGCATAATACCCGCATAGGCTGCTCTGCGTACCATGGGAGGCTTCCATCTTAGCGGCTGCGTAACAAACGAGAAAGCTGCCCTTACTGTAAGCCAGATGCGCTTTGCTAGGCCCGGATGCTGGGTTGCTGTTTGTTGAAGCCATGGATAGATCCGGGCATCGAGGTCTTTTTCAGCCTGGCGCCATGCAGCGGCAATTTCCGTATCGTGGCTGCTTTCTTCTGCTTCTTTTAGCCGCTGGAATACTTCAAAACATACGGGGCAGAGATCCAGATGTCTGGCCAGGGCACGCCGTTTCTTTCCGGAAAGCTTCGCTGCCAAATAAAGCTGGAGATCTTCTGCTTCGGGGCATTCTGCCTCGATGTTCTGCCGGATTTTCTGAAATGCAGCACCGAATTGTTCCATGTAGGTTGCATCTTTTCCGTTCTTTTCGCTCATTTTTCCTCCATGAGAATTCGAAAACGGCGCCGGCCATTTTGAATGTGCGAACGCACCTGATCATACGTAAGTCCGGTGATCTTGGAAATTTCTTTATACGAAAGATGATGAATGTAAAACAGACAGAAACATCGCCTCTGCGGCTGCTTGAGCTTTTGAATGGCGTTGAGGATTTTATGGGCCAGTCGTTCCTGATCTTCATTATCTTCCTGTTCTACTTGAGTTCTGGCGTGATGTTCGCCCAACTGTTCGAAACGCTGGCGGCTTTGCTTGCGCAGGTGATCGATACATAAATTGGTCGCAATTCGGGAAAGCCAGGGGTAAAATGGCCTGGTGATATCAAAATCACTCAAGTGGCCAAAAGCCCGCATAAATGTCTCGCTGGTTAGGTCTTTTGCCTCTTCCACGTTCCGCACCATTTTCATGCAGCGTCCAAAAATCCGCTGTTTGTACCGTTCATAGAGCATGGCCAGAAACCGGTTGTTGCCCGTTTCCAGGTACTGCTGAATCAGAGTGGAATCGCTGTTGCCTATTTGCGTGCTGTTGTCCAAGCAGCTTTCCTTTTAAATACGATTACGGACGGCAAATTCAACAATTTCTGTTTGATGATGTAAAAAATTAACGCTTTAAGGTGCCAAAAGCAATCAATTTTGTGTAGAATTTTGCCGTGTTTCGTAAACATAAAAGAAAATGGCTCAATATGTCATTCAGGGATTCAAAATTCCCGAACCTTGCTGAATACACTTCATTACAGTCAGAGGAGAAACGTGCATGAAAAAGGGGATGGCAGTGGGAATCCAATTTGGCTTGCTGGCCGCTTCGTTGCTTCTGGCGCAAAGCCATCCACCAGGCCTGATTGAACCCGCAGGCAAGACTGCACGGGGCGGAGCGGGAAAACCATCGGCTGGTAAGACAGTTACGGACAGGGACGCCCAAATGGGGCTTGCCGTGGCCATGGGAAGCATGCACAGGATTGTGGTAACTACCACGGCGGACACGGGAGCGGGATCGTTGAGAGAGGTAATCCTTAAGTCCAATAGCCAGAGCGGTCCGGATACCATCGTTTTTGCGATTCCTGAAAGCGATGCCGGTTACGATCTTCAAAAGGGGACGTGGACAATCCAGCCTTTGGCTGAACTCCCGGCTATTTCCGATTCGGGTACGTTTATCGATGGAAGCAGCCAGCGGGCTTTTACGGGGGGCGATCCCAACCCGGATGGTCCGGAAATTGTGCTGAACGGTTCCAAAACCGCAGGAGATTGGATTGATGGTCTGACGATTCTTTCATCTGCCAACCGCATTCATCATCTGGTAGTGCATGGGTTTTCCGGCTATGGAATCTCGCTGATCTCCGCTAACGCTCATGGAAATGCAGTAACGGGGTGTGTTATCGGGATCAGTGCAGATGGAGAGAGTGCCGTGCCCAATAATGTGAGCCTTTACCTGGACAAAGCATTCGGAAATGTGATTGGGGGGATAACGCAGGCAGATCGAAATGTAGTATCTGGAAATGTCCGTTCCGGCATTGTAATCTGGATTGGGGGACGTGGGTTCAATCGGATTGTCGGCAATTTTGTCGGCATCGATGCGAAAGGGAATCGGGCCATCCCGAATGGAGATGTGGGGGTAAGTGTTTATTCAAATTTCAACCGAATCGGCGGTTCATTACCCGGCGAAAGAAACGTGGTATCCGGCAATAAGTTAGATGGGATCCGCATTGGCNGTGAGGGAAATGTTGTACTTGGAAATTANCTTGGCACGGATGCAACCGGTATACATCCTTTGGGAAATGGTTGGGATGGAGTGTGCGTTTACGGAAGGAAACATGTGATAGGCGGGACCGGGCCCGGAGAAGCCAACATAATGTGTGCAAACTAGATTGGTATTGGCTTTAGTCATTCGGATAGCAATCGTGTGGCGGGGAACTGGATCGGAATTGGGGCCGACGGCGAAACCCTGCTGGGCAACACATTTTCTGGGATTTCGTTGACCAGCGGGTCCAGCTGGAATCTGATTGGACCGGAAAACCGGATTTCAGCCAATGGCATTGGTATTTTTGTGAACCTGGATAGTATCCTGTACAATACATTTCACCGGAATATGATCACGCGAAACAACGGGCCCGGCATCAATCTTGCCAACGGAGGGAACATGAATGTGGAGGCACCCGTTGTATCGCTGGCAGATGGTGAGAGGGTAGCGGGCCATTCCGTACCGGGCGCAATAATTGAAATTTTCTCAGACTCCGGGGATGAAGGGCGTATTTTTGAGGGATCGACCGTCGCTGATTCCCTCGGAAATTTCCAGTGGATGGGTCCTATCACCGGACCATCCG
>MTOL01000283.1 GCA_002011685.1 Deferribacteres bacterium JdFR-76 | reverse complement strand
GCGGGATACATACGCTTCCCGCAAAGCACGGGTATTAAGACGCCGACGAACCAGCTCCTGATACACCCGCCATTCCGATATCTTGGTAAAGCCGTATTCCTCCGTGTTTAGCGCCTCGGCAATGCGCTTGGCCCCCCATTCCGGGTGTTTCCGGATGATGTCGTAAATCTTGGTGACTTCCTCAATGCTCAGGTGTTTCGCTTCAACCGAGGTTGTTTCAAATTCTTTTTTAAACTCCTCCGCGCCGACTTTTTCGAACTGCCTCTTGTATTTCTGGGAAAAGCGGCTTACTGGCATTCCGTACAGCCGGCAAGCTTCCGACATGCTCCGGCCATTGAGCATTTCATAATAGACCTGTCGGGCAATTTCAAACTCTGCCTCCGCTGGCGACATCTTCTCCTTAATGACCACCAGCGTAATATCATCATTCTGAATCTGTCCTTCTGTAAAGGTAACCAGCTCTTCTTTCAATTTTTCTACAAACTGCTTCGCTCCCAGATGGCCATATTTCCGGATCACTTCCAGCAGGCGTTCTTCGCCAAACATTTCGCGGCGCGAATTCATCGCCTCGGTGATCCCGTCCGTATGACAGATGAGAATNTCTCCTTTTGTCAGCTGGATCGTGTCATCTTCAATGGAACGGCGGAAGAGATCTTTATCTGTGAGCGAAATTCCAACCGGGAAACCTTTTGGATTCAGGTAATATGTTTTGTTGGTCAGCGAGCGGTAGAGGATCAGCGGGTTGTGGCCGGCACTGGCGAAGGTGATCCGCCGCTTGCGGGAATCCAGAATCATATAGAACAGGGTTACGAACATGCCCTTTTTCATATCCCCCAGCACAAAGTCGTTCACCCGGGCCAGGACCTCCGCGGCCGAATCCCGGCCTTTCGCCTCCGTCCGCAGGGCAGTGCGGATCATGGTCATGACCAGCGAGCCCGGAACCCCTTTGCCCGACACATCCGCCACCACAATGCCCATACGGTGCCGGTCCACTTCCACAAAATCATAATAATCGCCGCCCACCTCTTTGGCTGCTTCATAGTAGGAAGCAATCTCATATCCCTCAATTTCCGGAAACTCGGCCGGCAACAGGGTCTGCTGGATCTCGCGGGCCAGGTGCATTTCCTGTTGTAGCCGCTCCTGCTCGGCCAGCGATTTTTGCGACTCGCGGAATTTATCGGTAATCTCACTGAAGGCCTGGGCAATCCGCCCGATCTCGCTGGACGTATCGATCTCAATGGCGTCCTCGATATCCACTTCACCCATGTTGCGTACCCAGGTGGCCAGTTTCTGGAGCGGGACGAAAATCAGGAAAATCAGGAGGCCCAAACCGGCGTTGGCAAGCAGAAAAACCACTACAGCGAAACGCAAATATTGGGCGCGCACATGGCGGATCTCCGCAAACACTGGATCGGAATCCACGAACAGATAAACATTTCCCAGAACAGCGGACGGCTCCTCCGGAGAAAGCACAACTGGCTTCTTTATGACAAAGTACCGCCGTTTTTGACCCGCATTGCCCTCCAGATCCAGAGAATAAAGATGCACATCCTCCCGGTACGTCTCCAATGCCTGTGGGATGCTGAACGGTTTCAACACCGGAAAGGAGGTCGGATCGGTGGTGCCCAGAACCATATTTTTGCTATTTGTAATGATGGCCGTGGCGATAAAATCGGGATTCTCCGACACGATAATTTTTGCTTCTTTGGAAAGGGCCAGAAAATTCTCCTCCAGCAGGCCATCCACACTTTTGCGCGAAAGGAGGGTAGCAATGGATTCCATGCGCCGGAAATTTTCCTGAAGGATGGTGTTGTCTACTTNATGGTAATTTANAATGTAAAGGATAATGATGATGGCCGTCACNACGGCGGCGGATACCGAGTAATAACGCACACGCAGGGAGATGGGAATACTGGGCAGAGAAAGAAAGCTGAAAAACGGCTTCCGCTCTACCTCACGGTTTTTTGTCAGCCGCAGCTCATTGCCCTCCTCGGTGCGGCGGTAATCCATCTCATCCACCAGGCGTCGGATCATGAAGATACCCAGACCGCCGCGTTTGCCGATGGCCACATAACGCTTCAGATCCGGATCCTTCACCCGGTTTGGATCGAAATAACGGCCCTGATCGATCAGGCTGATGGTGACGCTGCGCTTGCGGATAATAGCGCGGACAGTGATGTCGCCAGACTTATCTCGGTAGGCATGACGGATAATATTGGTTGATGCCTCGTCCGCAGCCAGTTTGAAAGCGTTGATAATCTTTTCGGAGATGTGGTACTTCTTCCCTATCCGGCCGATGAAATCGCGGATCTCCTTTAGGTGATCCAGATCGGCCGGTACACGCAGCTCCTCTTTTCGGACTTTGGAAAACACGACTTATAATTTACTTCCCGTTATTTTGCATCCGCTTTTTCTTCTCCAGATCTCCCCGTATGCGGTCCAGCGTCTCCAGAATGGTCTTGTTGTACGGCCGCAGGCGCTCCAGTTCCTGCAAAATACGGATGGCTTCTTCCAGTTTATCTTCTAGGTACAGCTTGAGTGCCTGATTAAACCGCACTTCCAGTTCCGGCGGCAGCGGTTCTTCGCGGGCCAGGGCCCGGCGCCGGGCTTCCTGGTAATAATGCTGAATATCCGGATCATTGGGCGAAAGCTGCAGCGCTTTCTTCAGGAAATTCATCGCCTCTTCCCAGCGCTTTTCGCGGTAGGCAAACAGACCCTGACGGTAGTAATCCAGCACATTCAGCTTTTTCTCCAGTTCGGCAATCCGCTGCAGAATCTTGTCTTTCCGGGCCGTGTCCGTCTGGGCCAACAGCTGGGCCCGGTTCAGTAGGCGGATCGCCTCATTGTAATCTTTTCTCTTGGCTGCCTCATCGGCCTGGCGGATCAGTTCATCAATGCGCCGCTTGATTTCTTTATTGGCCCGGGCAATCAAGTCCAGAATGGTCTGGCTATTGGGCTGGTATTCCAGAGCGCGGTTAAATTCGCGGATCGCTTCGTGGTACTTCTGCTCGTTGAGGAACTGAAGTCCGCGGTCCACGTGGAGCTTNACGTTGCTTTCAATCTCCTGCCGGCGTTGCTCTTCCTGAATTTGTTTGAGCTGTGCTTCCAGTTCTTTTTGCCGNTGCTCCTGAATGCGGGCGTTGGTTTCCTGAAGCATCCGTTCCGCCTCGGGATTCCCCTTATCCAGTTCCAGGGCCTGGGAGAAGCGGATGAGGGCTTCAAAGTAGTTGCCATTGGCATAGAATTGCTTCCCTTCGTTCAGCAGACGGTTCACCTGTGCCCGGCGCTCTCGTTCCTGCTCCATGGCAACCCGGCGTTCGATTTCGCGGCGCAGTCTGGCCTCCTCTTCGGCGAGAAGTTCTTCGCGGGTGGGTCCGAATTCAAACGTTAGCGAAAACCGGTGGCTAGCCCCCAGTTCGCCATCCGCAAGCCGTGCGTACGCATAATCCAGCTGCAGGTGCCGGAATTGGGCACCGGCCCCAAACATCAGGCCGTCTTCGTTGAACCCCATCCGGAGCATGCCCATGTTCTGGTAGGAAAATTCCAGCCCAGCCGAGATCCGCAGGTCCTCCTGATCCCCTTTGTTCAGGCCGAACAGAAGAACCAGCGGCATCGATCCATCGCCAAAGTAAAGCGGTTTGGCGATCCCTACCCGGATGCGGTGTGGGACATAATCGGTGGTCTCCCCCGTATTTAGCCGCGGCGAATAGGCGTTCTGCACAATCGCTCCGACACGCAAATTTTCCAGAAACACATTGTCTGAAAGAAAGGTGTACAGAACACCGACATCCACACCGAATCCGATGTCCGAGTAACGGTCAATGGACTGGCGCTCTAGCTTGAAAGAACCGCCCACAATCCATTGATTCCACACCGTTTTGGCGTAAGAGAAAAAAATCTCGCTCTGGTCGTAGCCGAATTCGCCCAGGTTCTGAAACGTCTGATCGCGGCGGATGATTCCACCGGTAGCAATGCGCGCCACACCGATGCCGAACGAACCGATATAAAGGGTTGGATAGGCAAATCCCACGTACTGGTATGACGTCCCCTCCAGAAAGGAAGCATAAAATACGCTCAAGCTCTTCCGGGAGAGAACCTCAAGTCCGGCGGGATTCCAGTACACCGTGGTCGGGTCGGTGGGATAGGCTACCACCGCTCCGCCCAGCGCCATTTGTCGGGCTCCAACACCTTTCGAAAAAATGCTACTATATCCTCCATCCTGACCCTTTACCGAAGGCGCTATCAAAATAATAACAGCAACCAGCCAATGCAATGGTTTCCTGTTCATCATCCAACCTTTTTATTTGACCACCGCCACTTTGGTGATGGCGCGCTTGCCATCTTCCGTCGTAAGTACTGCCACGTACACACCGTTCAGCACGCTCAAGCCCCGCAGGTTCCTGCCATCCCAGGTGATGTCGCCATCGTGCAGCCCCGCTGTACCCAGCCGGGATTCCGCCGTGAAGGTTTTTTCCCAGACCAGGTCCCCAACCAGGGTATAGATTCTCAGGCTGCCGCCCGTTGGCTTATCCAGATAGTAAACAAACCGCGTTACCGGACGATCCGGCTGGCCAAACGGATTGGGATAGTTGCCAAACGCCACCCGGAATTCTGCCTGCACCACAACACTCTCTGGCGAGCGCAGCTCTGCAATATTCTCCAGTGGCGCCCCCGAGGGTCCCACCAGCTCCACCGGCAGCTGCGTTCCTTCATCATAGGCATGGATATCCCCGGCCTCACGGAACTGAAGGAAAAATGCCACCGTACTCGCTGAACCGAGCAGATCCCCAAACACTCCAACTGTTACCGGCGATCCGGGTTCGAGAACGAGCCGGGTGGTAAGCGGGATAACCACCGGATTCTGCGTCGGGATATCCGTAAGTACCCCGTACACCACCGAGGTGTCCGCGGCATTTCGCACAGAAAGCTGGCGGAACAGGGCAGCGGGCGACTGCAGATTCCCCGAAGGATCGACCACATAAATCCGGATGGCGTCAATGATAATATTGTTGGCCCCTTTACTGCCGCGGTTCTTAAGGTAGAGTCCTAGCAGCGGTGCCCGGAGCTCTCCCAGAGCCACTGTCTGCTTGGTAAATCCCTCAATGACATGAACTTCCAGTTTTTTGGATTCCACCGAAACCACAAGGTCGCCTACCGAAAGGTCCACGGCCGCCGGATCTCCTGTATTCTCATCGGTGGGAGCCTCCACCAGAATA
>MTOL01000286.1 GCA_002011685.1 Deferribacteres bacterium JdFR-76 | reverse complement strand
GGTTCCCAGATTCGCGACCGGTAAACCGGGACCTCCTGAGGAACTTCCTTCTCAAAAGAATAATCAAACGCGGGATAATCGGCATTCCGCGCTGTGAGTACCACAGGAAGCCACCTAAACTGCGGTAAGTATTTCACAAATTTCAGTGGGCGCTGTACGCCAGCGCCTCCCGAAGGAGGGAAATAATACGTAATAAAAAGCACCTTTCTGGATGGACGCCTCATAGATCGGCATGAACTCCTGCAACTCCAAAAGCAATCCACTGGAAAACCCAGCCCGCCGTCCTTTCTCCGCAGCAAAAAGGCCCCGGCTTCTCAAAATCCGGTGTGTCCCTGTACGGCTCTCTGTTGAAAGCCCCCATGAACCGTTTCTGTGCTGGATATACCCGGCGCCAGTCCATCTTCCCGCAGTACCCACCTCTACCTGCAGATCGGCAGTTACCTCTTGGACTCTACCAGTTCTTCAACAGCCTGAGCAAACCGGTCCCATGAAAAACGTTGCTTATACTGCCGTACTTCCCTTTCAAAATCGACCTCCTTTCGCAAAGAGAAGAACCGCAGGATCGCCCCGGCAAGNGCTTCCGGTGTCCTATCCTGCGCNACAACCCCTGTCTTTCCCTCTTCAATAACCTCCGGCAGTCCTCCAACGGGAGTAGCGACCACGGGCCGGTCAAAATTGTAGGCGATCTGGATGACCCCGCTCTGTGTGGCAGAAACATAAGGCAGGACCACCACATCTGCCGCGGCAAAAAATAGGTTCACTTCCTCATTGGGAATGAAGCGGTTTACCATTTTCACATGCGGTTCAAGTTTCCGCTGGCGGATTTTCTCAAAATAAGGTTCAGAATTGTCGTAAAACTCCCCGGCCACAACCAGCTCTACTTTGCGCTGCTGCAGAACCAGCGGAAGCGCGTCCAGAAGGAGAAGAAGTCCCTTGTAGCGCCGGATATACCCGAAGAAAAGAAGCACCTCCGCTTCCGGTGCAATGCCAAGTCTGGCACGGGCTTCCCCTTTTGGCACGGAAGAGCCAAAAATTTCGTAAACGGGATGCTCCACCCTTTTATAGTTTGCATCGGGCCGGAAGCGGAGCAGATCTTCTTCCACGGACCGGGACATTACAATGAAATAATGGGCCGACGCGAGAGCCATATGGGTTAGCAACCGGTCTCCGGGTCTCGGTTCATGCGGAATAATGTTGTCACAAACAAAAAGGGCTTTGGTGGATCGACCTGCAGTGGCCAGCCGGATTATGGCTGTGTAGCAGGGGGAAAAGAAGGGCATCCAGTACTTGAATACAATCAGATCCGGCTGCTCCTGGCGTACGCGCATAGCCACCCTCCACCAGGAAAAGGGATCAACCGAATCCAGCATCGGTGTGGCTTCCACCCGGATCGCTTCCTTTCCTTCATCCATCTGCGTCGTACCCGGGAAAAACAGCTGAGGATACTGGCGGGTAAAGGAGAAAAACGACACCTTATGGCCGCGCTTCTTCAGGGTACGGAACAAAAGGGCATTGAAGTGGGCAATTCCACCCCGGTGTGGATAGGCTGTTCCGATCAGGCAAATCTTCATCCCTGAAAATCCTTCTTCCCCGCTTCCAGCGGCAGTAGCTCCTTTATTGCCTGCAAAACCCGCTCTACCCGGATATAGCGCATGCAATCATTCGGGCAAACTGGATCGTAATAGCAATCACATTCGATTTCCGGTTCCAGGATTACCCCCTGCCCGTATAGCTCAAACTCATGGGGGTTGAAGATGTTGTTAAACAGCACCACTTTCTTCCCGAGGCCGATGGCAATATGAAGAGCCATGGTGACCGCCGTAACAACCAGATCGCACTGGTTTACCAGACTGATAAACTGCCGCAGCGGAAAATGCCCCAGGTAAGTGGCTCCGCTTTTTTCGGCCAGTCTGATGTTTTTCTCATGCTCGTCCGGGCCGCCCAGAAGCAAAGGCATGTAGCCTTCTTCCTGCAGGTTCCTGGCCAGTTCCACCCAGTATTCTTCTGGCCATAACCGCGATTTCCACCGCCCACCGCAACCCGTATTCAGCCCCACCACAGGCCGAGAACGATCAATATCCCAGCTATAGCCGCTCGGAACATCCAGAATGTACCTTTCTCCCTGGAAGGGAAATCCGCAGATTTCAAAAATCTCCTGTACGTATGATTTTCGGTTTGCCCTGCTCACGTCGTCAAAAAGTCCCGTGAAGAATTTATGTTCCGCCCGGGCATCGGCCGGCCAGGGTTTACCCTCCCGGAGGCGGTACCCCAAGATCCTCTCAGCCGGGACGGATTCGGCAATGGCACAGGCCTCAGCATCCTTGTCCAGATTGATAACCAGGTTGAAACGGGTGCGCTGCAGGAGGAGCAGGTTCTCGGCCCGCACTTCCAGCACCTGGTCTACCACTTGCGGAATAACTTCAGGAGAATAGGTGAGCCAGTATATCTCTGCTTGCGGGTGCTCCTTTTTCAGCCTGTGCAGCAGTGGCGTCGTTCGGATCACGTCGCCAATAGCCCCCAGCTTGATGAGAAGAATCCGTTCTTTTACTGGATCGTAGAAAGAACATTCCTTACAATGGACGCCCGTTTCTTTGTGAGGTTTGCAGGGAAGATGCCCACGGAAATGGCGGCAGTCAGGTCGGAGATCTTTCAGCTGAAAATCGGTACCCATCCTGCACGACGCCTTCAATTCAGATTTTCATTTTTCCAATGCAGTCCCAGGGTCCGGCGGATCAAATACCCGTCACTGTCCCGATTGATGGCTGTAATCATTTCGCCCAGCAGCCCGATGGAGAAAAACTGAATTCCCACAATAATCAGCAAAATTCCCAGGAACAGAACCGGCCGGTTGCTAAGATAGCGCTGCAAAAAAAGCCGCTGGTAAGCCAGCACGGCAGAGATAAGGGTCCCGGACAGGAAGAAAAGGATTCCGAGAAAACCAAAAAGATGAAGAGGACGTTTGGAATAGCGCGTGAGAAAAGTTACGGTAAGTAGATCGAATGCGCCGCGGAAGAAGCGTGCGGCTCCAAATTTGGAGCGCCCATATTTTCGCGGATGGTGGACTACCGGCAATTCCGTCACCCGGAAGCCATTCTTATGAGCCACAACCGGAATGTAACGGTGTAGCTCTCCATAGACCGAGATGCTCTTTACCACATCGCGCCGGTATGCCTTCAGTCCGCAGTTAAAATCGTGTAGCCGGATGCCGCTGAATAGATAAGTGAAAAAGTTAAAGACCCGCGAGGCCAGTCGCCGTGAGAGCGGGTCTTTGCGATCCTTTTTCCATCCCGAAACTAGATCGTACCCTTCTTCCAGTTTCTGCAGCAATTTTGGCACCTCACCGGGATCATCCTGCAAATCGGCATCCAGGGTGACCACAAAGGCACCGGAGGCCGCCCGAAAACCGGCATTGAGCGCCGCAGATTTACCGAAATTGCGGCGGAACTGAATAACCTTTACCCGCGGATCGTTCCGGTGAAGCCGTTCCAGCACCTCCGCCGAGCCATCGGTGGAACCATCATCCACAAAGATGATCTCGAAGGGTTTTTTCAGCGGCTCCATGGTCTGAAGGATGCGCCGGTGCAGCTCCTCCAGAGATTCCTTCTCATTGAAGAGCGGAATCACAAACGAAATGCTGGGCCGTTCCGGATTGTCTACGATTTCAGCCATACCACATCCACGTCATCTCTGATTTTCAGGGAAAAATCGCCTTGCCTGGGCCGCGGATTGGCCTCCAGGCGGCGGAAATAGACTGCCAGGCGCTCCCTGCGATCCGGACGGATAACCTGAATATGCTGTGGCAAGCGGACACCCCGAACCTTCCGGAAACGCCCGATCTGACAATAAAACGCGCCATACCCCGGCCATGAAGAAGAAAACGCCACAAACTGTTCTTTGGCAGGGTCCGCAACGTAGGTCCGGACGTTTTCACCAAAACGGAAACGGTAGCGGAGCAGCCCATCTACCGGTTCAACCTGCATGGAATCCCACCAGGTAGGAGCCAGATCAGCCAGCCCCTCAAGCAGTGGCCGCCCCGTTGCAGCGGTGAACACATCTCCTACCGACAGTCGCATTCCGATCAGCCCTTCCAGCGGAACTTCCTTACCACGGCTTCGGTAAAGCACTTTTTCACGGAGATTGTACAACCATACATTTTCGCCCAGCACCAGCAGTTCGCCAATGGGAACGCCAAAATTGGTCCGCAGGGTCACCCGCAGGGAATCGGGCGAACGGTACAGAACCGTGGTTAATCCTGTAAATCCCCCCTCGGGAGACTCAAATGTCAGATATCCTTCTCCCCGGAAGGATTGAACCTTTTGCATCTGTTCCACCGCCTTAAAGAAGAGGGCTTCCGGGTGAGCAAGGTAAAACTCTGTGCTGCGCTGGTTATTCAAAAGGGTACAGGATGAAAGCCCGAAAAGAAGGCCAACACATGCGCCAATGAGAACCGACCGCAGACGGAAAACATCACTCACTGACGCGCTCCAGCTTCCGCTCAATCTCCTTGTTCCCTGGATCTTTCTCAAGGGCACGCTGCCAGTACTGTTTGGCTTTTTTCAGATCTCCCAGTTTCATCCAGATATCCCCCAGGTGATCCAGGACTTCCGCACTGGGTTCCCGCATAGCCGCAGATTTTTCCACATACTTTAGCGCCTTGTGGTATTCGCCTTTTTTGAAATAAATCCACCCCAGTGTATCCCAGTAGGCCCCATTGGTGGAATCGGCCTCCAGGGCCCGCTGTACCATCTCCAGTGCTTCATCCAGCCGGATCCCCTGTACAGCCAGGCTGTAGGCATAATTATTGAGCGTAACGGGATTGTCGGCATCCAGCTCCAGAGCCCGCCGGTAAAGGGAATCCGACAGGGTGTAATTTTTCTGCAGATCGTACAGGGAAGCCAGCATCAGAACCCCCACCAGGTTCTGCGGATCGTCCTCCAGCACTTCCTCACACAGCTCCACGGCATTCCGGTAGCTCTTCATGCGCATGTAAAGGTTGGCCAGTTCAAGCTTGGCCTCCAGATTGTGCGGGTAAAGTTCCAGCGAACGGTTTAAAAATTGGATGGCCTGCTCGGTTTTGCCGGCCTGGCTCAGGACCCGGCCATAATAATAGTTGATGCGGTAATCGTTTGGAAAGCGCTTAAGTCCGCGGGCTAGCAGGGTCTGTGCCGAATCCGTCTGGTCGGCCTGCATGTAAGTCACAGCCAGCAGCATCCAGGCCT